>CAZBXX010000016.1:0-29511 GCA_964495965.1 uncultured Oscillospiraceae bacterium
CTCAATTCTTTCCTTGCTTAATTCAATCATGGCGATCCTCCCTGATCCATGCGCACAGCGCGCAAAATTGCCTCATATGAACCGTGTGGCAACGGCTCCCGTTCATGGTTCTGCCATTATGATATCATAATTCTATCTGATTGCAAGAGCGGTTTCACACAGGTACTGAGGTCCTGCAATCATCAATTTCCCCGTAATTTTCCGGCGGTTTGTATCTTCGGTTTTGCTGTTTTGCCGTGGTCATCTGTCAGCCTTTTCAGGATCCAGGCGGTATTCCGGTGCCACACAGAAAGCGACCTCAGCCCAGGTTCTGGCCTTCTGACGCAGGGAGAAGGCTCCCTTGCAGCGGGACCAGTCATAGGTGACCTGGTACATCAGGTCTGTCACTAGTGGGGCCAGAATCTCCGGCGCCTCGGGGTTTAGAATGATTCCCGCCTTTTGGGCGTTCTTTGTCAGCTTGATGAGCCAGGCATCCATCCCGTGAATGATGTCACTAATGCCGAAGGATTCGCTGAGCTCCATGCTGAGCAGCGAGCCGGTCAGTTCCGGCCCGAAATCCAGCACAATGGTCAGAATCCGATTGCAGAGAGCCCACATCCGCTCAAAGTCGTTCTCCGCATCCAACAGATCGCCGACTGTGGCGTTGTGGATGCTGCGTGCATCCTCCAGAATGGTGCTGACGATCTCCTTCTTCCCGGAAAATACCCGATAGAAGGAGGAACGGGCAATCCCTGCCTCTGCGCAGATGTCATTGACAGAGACGTGTTCAAAGCCATGCATTTTAAACAGACGTACTGCGGCCTCAATGATGAGCCGAGCCAGTTTGGAGTTGGAATCTGCCATAAAAAACACCTCGGACATTCTGTCTCAATTTCAAGGACAGTATATTCTTTTTGATGCGGATTGTCAATCAGCCGCCGATTTTTGTAGGCAAAATCAGAACAGCTTTTTTGTGAGATTCTGAGAACTTGACATGCGCCTCTTGCATTGCTTTCCCTGTTTTTTTAGAATTCAGTTGGATCGTTGTGCCCTGCAGGAGAATAGCCATGTCAGATACAGAGAAGAAAGAAAAAAACTTCATGCTGGTCCTCAGCTCTGCGATCATACGCTACCGCTATATTTTTTTTCTGCTTTTCATCGTTTTCGGCATTTATTGCGGTATCAACTTTGGCCGTGGAGGAAACAACGCCGATCTCACAGCTTTTCTCTCCCCCGCGACGGAGACCAAACAGGGTCTTGCGATCATGGAGAAAGAGTTCTTCGAGTACGCCACGGCGGATGTGATGATCAGCAACACCACCTTTGAACTCGCGGAGGAGCTTTCCGCCCAGATCGCGGACTATCCACATGTGAGCTCAGTGGAGTTTGATCGCAGCCGCTCCCACTATGCCAATGCTGCCGCGCTGTTTCAGGTTACCTTTGACGCGGCACAGGACGATCCTGTTACAGAAGCAGCGCTTGAGGCTCTGCGGGAAAAGCTGTCCGCCTATGACCTTTATATCCATACGCAGATCGGCTATGACTTCGCCGGCCAGATCGCCCGGGAGATGGGCGGTGTGCTGGGAATCGCAGCCGTCGTGATCGCGGTGATTCTGCTCTTTACCTCCCGCAGCTATTTTGAAGTCGTCATCTTCTTTATCGTCTTTTTCTTCGCCGCCCTCTTTAACATGGGCACGAACTTCTGGCTGGGGGAGATCTCCTCCATTGCCAATTCGATCGCCATTATTTTGCAGCTGGCTCTGGCCATCGACTATTCCATTATCTTCTCCCGCCGCTATCAAGATGAGGCGCTGGTGAACCCCTCCACGCGCGATGCCCTGAAGAAGTCTCTGGCAGAATCCATCGTTGAGATCTCCTCCTCCAGCCTGACGACGATCTCCGGCCTTGGCTCACTGCTGCTGATGCAGTTTCGCCTGGGCTGGGACCTGGGCATGGTGCTCTCCAAAGGCATCCTGTTCAGTTTGCTGTCGGTATTTCTGCTGATGCCGGGGCTGATCGCACTGTTTCCGCATGCCATTCAAAAGACCGCACATCCCAATCTGGTTCCCAGTGTGCGGCTGTGGGGAAAAACTCTGATGAAATCCGGATACTGTTTTGTCTGGGTGTTTCTGCTGATCCTGCCGGCGGCATTTTATGCCTCCTCGAAAACAGCATACGCCTTCTATGATCCGGAGATCACGGAGCTGCGTCCCAGCGAAGTCCGTACCGCCATGCACAAAATCGACAGCACTTTCGCACCCACCAGCAGACTTGCGCTGCTGGTTCCCCATGAGGATTTCAATAAGGAGGGGCGTATTCTGGACAGGGTCAGCCTGCTTCCCGGCATCAAGCGGGCACAGGGACTTGCCAATACCGAGTCCGAACCCGGCCACAGGATTACCGATCCCTACACGCCGCGCATGTTCGCAGAACTGGCCGATATCGACATTGAGGAGGCTACCCTCCTGTTTCAGGCCTACGGTGTAAGGCACGAACAGTATCAGGCCATCCTCCAGCGGCCGGATGGGTATTCCGTGCCGCTTGTCGATCTGCTGCTGTATCTCTTTGAGCTGGCGGACAAGGGCGTGGTCACCCCCGGCAGCGACGAGATGGCCATGATCGACAGCCTGCGTGAGCAGGTCAGCATGGGCGTGAGGCAACTCCGGGGCGAGCACTGGAACCGCCTTGTGTTCACTGTGGAGCTTCCCACCGAAAGCGATGATGCCAGGGCGCTGGTGGAAAAGATCCGTGCCATCGCCGAGACAGAATACGGCGAGGGTCAGGTTCTGCTGGTGGGGGATATCACCAGCGCCAGGGATCTCTCCGCCTCCTTTAAAAGCGACTCGCTGCTGATCAGCTTTCTGACCATTGGCTTTGTGCTGGTAATCCTTCTGGTCACCTTCCGCACGGTGGCGGGCTCGTTCCTCCTGGTATTCGTGATCCAGGGAAGCATCTGGATCAACTTCTCATTCTCGTATCTGATGGGGCACTCGCCCTCTTTTGTCACCAACATGATCGTCTCCGCCATCCAGATGGGCGCAACCATCGACTATGCCATTGTGCTGATGAACCGCTATCTGGTCATGCGTCAAACGCATGAAAAGAAGGAAGCCATGATGGAGGCGGTCAATCAGAGTTTCCCGACGATTCTGACATCCGGCTCCATCCTGACGCTGGCCGGGCTCATCATCTCCTGGCGTGTGACAGACGTGTATGTAGGTCATATTGGGCTGGCCGTGGGCCGCGGGGCCCTGTGCTCCTCCATCCTGGTTCTGACCGTGCTGCCTCAACTGCTAGTATTCTGCGACAAGCTGATTTGTAAAACACGTTTCCGCATCGACCTGACAGGAGGTGAGGACGCATGAAACGGACACTCTGTTTTTCGCTGTCGCTGCTGGTCCTGTTTTCCGTTCTGGCGCCCTGCGTCCGGGCAGAGGGTACGACTGTCCGGATCGGAAGCGTGAAGGACCTGCTGTCCTTTGCAAGGGCCTGCAGGGAGGAAAGCTACTCCGCCGGAAAAATCTTTGAGCTAACAGCAGATCTGGATCTTTCAGATACGGACTTTACCGGCGTGCCCTATTTTGCCGGGATCTTCCACGGAAACAGCCACACCATTTCGGGCCTTCGCATTAGCCGGGACGGCTCCCGGCAGGGGCTGTTTCGCCGGACTTCGGCGCTGGCTGAGATCTGCGATCTCAAGGTCAGAGGAAGTGTTACGCCGGGCGGAACCGGGATGTATATTGGGGGCATCACAGGGGAAAACAGGGGCAGGCTCTCCGGCTGCCGCTTTGACGGCAGTATCTGTGGCATCGAGGCAGTGGGAGGAGTTGTCGGACATAATATGCCTTCGGGACAGATAACCGGTTGCACCTTTTCGGGAGAGATCCGCGGCGAGCACCAGATCGGCGGAATCGTCGGCTGGAATGAGGGAAGCGTCTCGTCCTGCGCCAATGCGGGCGCAGTGAATACCGTCCCCGTCACGCCGCAGGAGCAACAAATGGATCTGTTCAATCTCTCCCTGCTGGATGTCTCCTCAGTCACTTCCGATGATTTTCTGGATCTGACGGACATCGGAGGCATCTGCGGGGAAAACGGCGGCAGTATTGCTCAGTGCAGGAACAGCGGTCTGGTGGGATATCCCAACACGGCTTACAATGTGGGTGGCATCGTGGGAAAAAGCAGCGGTTTTGTGACCGGCTGCGATAACAGCGCAGCTGTCCAGGGCCGTAAAGACGTGGGTGGCGTGGCCGGACAGCTGATCCCCTACACGGAACTGGATCTCTCCAAGAGCAAGCTGGATGCGCTCTCGGGAGAGATCAACGCGCTCAAGGAGCTGATCGCAGCGGCTACCCGGGATGCCAGTAATTCGGCGGCATGGATCGTCGGAGATTTAAACGGGATGGACCAGGCAGCAGGCTGGGCTCTGACCGTGCTGAGCCGCTATGTGGACTCCCTGCAGGACGGAGACTTACAGGTCCTCGACCGCATTCGAAAGCAGATCCGGTTCGACCCGGAGACCGGAGAGCTGATTCTGGGCGATGAGATTCGCTATGACGAGGAAACCGGAGAGCTTCTGATCGGGGACGATATCCGCTTTGACCCGGAAACCGGGCAGGCCTGGCTCAATGGCGTTCTGATCCTGCCGCCGGACACTGCGCCCATTGCAGAGGCTATGAACAGCCTGTACCTGCTGTCCGCTGCTTTGAACGATAAGATTGCCGGAACCGCAGGCACACTCTCCACAGATCTGACCAATATCAACACCCAGATGGCGCGGGTGTTTGATACCATGTTTGCCACCGTAGAGGATCTGACAGATCTGCAGTTGGACATTCAGGACTTGTCTCTTGCCGAAGCTTACCGCCGCGACCGGGGTGCTGTGGCAAAATGCCGTAACAGCGGATCTGTTTCCTGCGAGACCAACGGCGGCGGAATCGTGGGCGCCGCGGCTTTTGAGATTGCCTTCGACATGGAGGATCGGCTGAACACCTCGGATCTGTTACTCTCCCATGGAACGCAATTTCTTTTCGCAGCCATCCGGGACAGTGAGAACAGCGGCGAAATCACGGTTGGAAAGAACAATGCCGGCGGGATTGCCGGACTTGTGGATGTGGGCACAGCTGTGGGCTGTACCGCGACAGGCGCTGTCAGCTCTACCGGCGGCGATCAGGTTGGCGGGGTTGCCGGACGCTCCCGCGGCAGCGTGCAAAACTGCCGCGTCTGTGTCGTTCTGACCGGCGGGAAATATGTAGGCGGTATTGTCGGCCTTGGGCAGGATATTGCGGAATGCTGTGCTGTAGCCCAGGTGGAAAAAGCAGGAGAATATGCCGGGTCTGTCGCAGGCTGGGCAGAAGGGTCCATACGGGATAATGTCTATACGCTCTCAACCTACGCGGGCGTTGACGACGTAAGTCTGACGGGGGAATGTGCGCCTGTATCGGAGACTGTCTTTCTCGAGCGGGAGGATATCCCCGATGACTTTACGACTGTGCATCTCCGCTTCGTCTGCGGGGGAAATACTGTTAAGAATCTCTCCCTGCCCTTCGGGAGTCCTATCGGCCAGCTGCCTGAAATCCCCAACCGGGATGCCTGGTATTGGGTTTGGGACGCATCCCCCGATCAGCGGGTCTATCAGAGCATGGATATCAGCGGCAGCTACCAGACGCCTATCGAGACCCTGGCCACCGGAGAATACCCGCCGATGTTCCTGGCAGAGGGACAGTTCTACTCCGGCCAGAAACTCACGGTAACGCAGGTGGAGGTCGGGAATCAGGAGAACCTGGTCTGTGCCGTTTCGCTCTTTGTCGAAGGATATGAAGGACGCCTGACGATCCGCATGCTTACAAACGAAAACGGAGATCTGTACGTCCACAAAGATGAAACACGGGAGCCCCTTCCTTATCGGCAGGACGGACGGTACATTGTATTCGAAATTGACAATGGTGCCAGCATTGTCTATACGCAAACGGAGAAGCCCTCTGCCAATCCGCGTACTGTTATTCTGGGCATCCTCTTCTTTTTGCTTGTTCTGCTGATCACGTTATTTCTTCTGGGCCGGTGGAAAGGGAGGAGACCAAAAAGAAAGTATAAAGTGAAATAATCCTTGACAGAAATCCGATGCTTTGCTATAGTATTTGTGAACACTTCACAACTTCACAAGACAACATGGAAAGGCGGCAAGAACATGCGAAAGATCATTGCGCAGGTTGGCAAACACATCACGGACTGCATGGACGTCAAGCTCGGCTTGAAAGCGATGGATGAGACCCGGCCGGAGTACTGGATGCTCAACGAGATCCTCACCGACGAGATGGCGGAGCTCATCCTGAAGATGAAGGTGCGCAAACCCTACACGCCGGAGGAACTTGCACCCAGGATGCATTGGAGCGTAAGCAAGACCGAAGACCTGCTGGAGCAGATGGCAAAGATCGGCATTGTGGAATACAACTGGCATAATGAGGACCGGCATAAGCAGTATTTTGTGCCGGTGTTTGTGGTCGGCAGCTCCGAAAACCTGGTGTACAACAAAGATCTTTACGCAAAGATGCCGGAAAAGGTAGGCGAGTTTTCCTATCAGATGTCCTATCTGCCGCTGAAAATGCTCTCTCCCATGGTGCCTCCCGGAGGCGGTGGGCTGGGCTTTCATGTAATCCCGGTGGAAAACGCCATTCCCTTTGAAAGCGAGAGCCTGGATATCGAGCATCTGTCCTTCTGGCTGGACAAATATAAGGAGCGGGATCAGTTTGCCATTGCGCCCTGCCAGTGCCGCCGCGCCATGGCCACCCGCGGTGAGGGCTGCGGCGAGCTGGAGGATAACGTCTGCATTCTGGTGGGCGACTACGCCCAGTATCTGTGGGAGACCGGAAAGGACGTCAAAAAGGCAAGCTATGATGAGGTCGTTGCCTTGCTGAAGCGCTGCGAGGAAAACGGTTATATGCACCAGATCACCAACGGTGACGGGAGGGACGACATCTTTGCTATCTGCAACTGCACGGTAGGCTCCTGCTTCGGGCTGCGCTGCTCCCAACTGTTCAACAACCCCAATATGTCCGCTTCCGCCTATCGCGCGCGGGTCACGCCGGAAAACTGTGTTGCCTGCGGCAAATGCGTTGAGGTATGTCCCACGGGCGCGGCAAAGCTCGGCCAGAAACTCTGCACCGTATCCGGCCCGGTCGAGTATCCGAAAGTCAAACTCCCGGACGAGACGCTGCACTGGGGGAAGAAAAATTGGGACTATGATTATCGCGAGCACAGCCAGATCCAGGTCTATGAGACCGGAACCGCCCCCTGCAAGACCGCCTGTCCCGCGCATATCGCCATTCAGGGCTATGTCCGCATGGCGGCGGAGGGGCGTTATGCCGAGGCACTGGAGCTCATCAAACAGGATAACCCTTTTCCGGCAGTCTGCGGTTCCATCTGCAACAAGCGCTGTGAGAATGCCTGCACCAGAGGCACCATTGACCAGCCGATCTCCATCGACGCCATCAAGAAATTCATTGCGGAGCAGGATCTGCATGCCGAGACCCGCTATGTTCCCAAAAAGGTTCGTCATAAGGGCGATACCGAGAACTTCACCCAGAAAATTGCCATCATCGGTGCCGGCCCCTCCGGCCTGAGCTGCGCATACTTCCTGGCCCAGATGAGCTACCCCGTCACGGTGTTTGACAAAGATCCCATTCCCGGCGGCATGCTGACGAAGGGTATCCCCTCCTTCCGCCTGGAGAAAGACATTGTCTATGCCGAGATTGAAGTGCTTAAGGAGATGGGCGTGGAATTTCGCTGCGGCGTTGAGGTCGGCAGGGATGTGACCATTCCCGAGCTGCGCGAGCAGGGCTACAAGGCCTTCTACCTGGCGATCGGCCTGCAGAGCGCCCAGACGCTGAATATTCCCGGCGAGGATCTGGATGGGGTAATCGGCGGCATTGATTTCCTCAAGAGTGTCAACCGCGGCGACACCACTTCCGTCTCCGGCGATGTGGTGGTGATCGGCGGCGGAAACGCGGCAATCGACGTGGCCCGTACCCTCACCCGTCTGGGTGACAGCCCGGTAAAGCTCTTCTGCCTGGAGTCTGACGCCGAAATGCCCACCGTCCCTGATGAGAAGGATGAGGCGATTGCGGAGGGCGTTCTGATCCACAACTGCTGGGGACCAAAGCGCATCCTCGGTGAGAACGGAAAAGTCACCGGCGTGGAGTTCATGCGCTGCCTGCGCGTGAAGGACGAAAACGGCAGGTTTGCCCCTGCCTATGACGAGAACGAGACGATCATTGTGCCCTGCAGCCATGTTTTTGTGTCCATCGGTCAGAAAGCCGACTTCGGCAAGGTGCTTGAGGGCACCAGGGTGGAGACTTTCAACGGCCGTTTCGTGAAGACCGCCGACATTACCTGGCAGAGCACCGATCCCGACATCTTTGGCGGCGGAGATATCGCCACCGGCCCGAAGTTCACCATTGATGCCATCGCCAACGGACGAGAGGGCGCCACCAGCATCCACCGCTATGTCCAGCCCGGCCAGAGCCTGACCATTGCCCGCAACCTTCGCCAGTTTGTGGAACTCGACAAATCCAGTGCCGTGATTCCGGCAGAGAAAGCACAGGCACCGAAGAGACAGGAAAACGAGAATGACGAGACCAGGACCAGAACCATGCGCGACAACCGTATCGGCCTTTCGGAAGAGCAGGTGAAGCTGGAGGCTTCCCGCTGCCTCGGCTGTGGGGCCACGGTCGTGGATGAAAAGAAGTGCATCGGCTGCGGCATCTGCACGACCCGATGCAAGTTTGACGCTATCCACCTCAACCGTACGCACCCCGAGTTTGCTAACTACATCAACGGCGATTACGCCAAGCAGGCTCTGATCAAGCATCAGCTCAAGCGCGTGGTGAAGCTGACCATCAAAGAGGCCGGGGAGAAGATTACCCGCCGGGTCGAGGTGTAAAGTATGCGGCGTGTGTTGCACGTTTCCCTTATGGTTCTCGTTCCGGCATGGCTCCTCTATCAGCAGAGCATGCGGGAGCTTGACAGGCTCACCCTCTTTTGATCCACTGATCTGACCCAGGAGTGAACGAACGTGAAAGATCTGAAAAATCTGATCACTTTGGAACGCTATCTGCAGGATACGAATAATGAATTGATCCGCAGGGCCAAAGCTGACGGGCGTGTGATCATCGGCATGAACTGTTACCAGCTGCCGGAAGTGCTGCTGAACCTGCCGGGCTGCACAGCGGTGCGCATGCGGGCACCGCGGACAGGTTCCATGGAGATCGGCACCTACTACATGACTAGCCTCAACTGCGAGTACTGCCGGGCACTAGTGGAACGCTGTGCCGAAGGCGGATACAACTTTCTCGACTGCATTTTTGACGCCTACGCCTGCAGCCAGATGGCAGATACCAACGACAACATTGAGAAGCTTCAACTGTGCGGCAAGGACAATCCCCACTTCTTTGTTGCACACGTGGATACACCGATCAAGGCGGATGACAACGCCGTGCGTCACCTGACTCGCATGTGCCGTGCCCGGGTGCTGGAACGGCTCAACCGGGAATTTGGCATTGACATATCCGACGCTGCGCTGTGCCGGGCAGTGGAAGAACATAACGAAGTCTGCCGCCTTGTGAATGAGATCGGCTCTTACCGCAAGCAGGACAAGCCGACCATCACGGGCTATGAATTCGCGGTGATCTGTCTTGCCACCTACTGCTGCCCCAAAGATCTGCTGCTGCCCCTGCTGCGGGAGACAGAAGAAGAACTCAGAACCCGCGAGCCGGACGCAAAGCCGGGCTACCGCGTCAGGGTTTTGCTTTCGGGCAGCGAGGTGGACGACCCGGATTTTATCAGGCTCATCGAGCAGGCAGGGGCCCTGGTGGTGGCTGACCGCTATTGCTTCGGATCCTTCCCCGGAAGGGAAGAAATCGAGCTGAACGATACAGAGGATGTTCTGACACAGATCTGCCGTCACACGGTGATGCGCTGTCAGTGCCCCCGCTATATGGACAGGGCGCGAATCGAAGATCGCAAGGCATATCTGGATGCCTTGGCGCGGGAGTACCACGCCGACGGGATCATCGTCCAGCAGATGAGCTTCTGCAATTTCTGGCCTTACGAGAGGGCCGCCATTGCGCACGTCCTGCCGGAGAAATATGGCTGGCCGGTACTGAGCGTGGACAGGCCATACATTGTCGGCGCCTCCGGACAGATGCGTACGCGCATCCAGGCCTTTGTTGAGAGCATTGAAATCAAAAAACTGCAGCAGGGGGCGAGAGCATGAGACCGAAGATCGGCACTGTTTCCCCCGGCAGGCTCTATGACGGAGGCAGAACCAAGACCCGGCGCGAGTGGCGCGGACTCTCCGACTCTTGGTATGACTATCGCTGCTGGGTAAGAAACTGGGGAAGACTTGTGAAGTTCATTGCCAACCCCCAGTGCTTCAAGGGCTTCTTCCGCTACCGCTGGATGCTGGACTATCTGGCCGCCATTGACTTTGTGGATCGCTGCACAGAGGGCGTCCGCGGCAACCAGCTGCGTATCTCCCACACCCAGTATGACTTCATTCTTGCTCAGCTGATCCGCACACTGACGCTGCTGTTTGAGGCAGACCAGCGTATCGGCGGCGACAAGGCCAAAAGTGACAGGATGGTAGTTTTCGACGAGAATATGATGGAGGAGCTGCTTTTCGGCTTTCCGAACCTGGTGGATATCTGCCCGCAGCTGTGCGGTGTATTTGCCCGCTCCGCCGTGGCGCAGCATTCCGCACCCTTCTACATTGACAGGGCCGAGGAATACGGCATCACCGGCGATGTGTGCACCATGCCAAAAGCGGAGCTTGGCATCGCCATCGAGGACGATAACCCCGAGGTGGGCAGGTGCATGCTGCACTGCAACACTTCCTGCGACACCTCTCTTATGGGCAACTCCATCGAGGACCGGCGTTACCGGAAGCCCGCCTTTGCCGTTGCCGCGCCAGAATATCTGGAGGACGATCTGATCCGGGAATATGGTGCGGACGAGGTCAGAGCCGCCATCCGCTTCGTGGAGGAGCAGACCGGCGAAAAGTGGGACTGGGGCGCCTACTTTGCCAATATGCGGCTTTTTAACGAGCAGACACGGAGCTTTCTGGAGATCCTCGAGATACAGAAGACGGCGTACCCTCAGGTGCCGGAAAACAACTACGCCCTGCACCGGGATGTGTACTACACCCGCATGATGAACGCGACCAGTGCAGAGTATCTCGCTGTTGACAACAGGATCCGTCAGATGATGCTCAAGGGTTATGAACGCAGGGAGCTGATGTGCAGAGAACCCCGTCACCGCGCCCTGATGTGGGGTGTGCAGGCGGAGTTTTACACCAACTTCCCCAACTGGCTCATGTCCTGCTGGGGCATCGTCCCGATCACCCATTTCATGAACCTGACCTCCACCAAAATCTACGCCGACACCGATACCCCTGAAAACCGGGAACAGGCCTATTACGATCTGGCGGATCTCATGATGAACATGGTCATGCGCAACCGCTCAGAGGGCGGCTTCCGCTATGGTGTGGATGATGTGTGGCGCTTCTGCGAGGAATTCCACTGCGACATGATCATTCTCTATGAACAGATCGCGTGTAAGGCCATGACCGGCTACCACGGCATCTATGAGGAGGAAGCCATGAAGCGTGGCCTGCATCTGGTCTGGGTCACGCACTCGCTGCTGGATCCCCGCAAAGCCTCCCGGCAGAACATGCGCGACGAGGTCAACCGCTACATGCGCACGGTATTGAATGAGGCCCCGCTGGATCCCGCCCTGGAAGAGATCGAAGATCAGAACGCCTGGTGAGGTGAGAAAATGAGAAAGCTGAGGAAAATGCTGATGATGCTCTGCCTGACAGGGCTGGGGCTGTTTGCAGCCAGCATCGTCGTATATATCGGGAACTACGATATGAAGCTGATCGCCTGGATACAGCCAAAGCTGGAACCAATCTACAACCGCATCGAACGCAGGCCCATGCCATAAAGGCACAAGCAGGATGGTTCTTCCGAAATATTTCCGCAGTTTCTGGGAGCCGGTAATAGAACAGTCTGAATACTGCAAAAATGCCGAACTGCAGATCGATATCGTTCCCGGTATCGGCCAATGCCGCAAATGTGAAAACGACTTCAACATTGAAAAGAATAACGGAGTCTGCCCTCACTGCGGCGCAGTAGAGGATTTCATGATTCTCTCCGGACGGGATGTGCAGATCCGGGAGATCGAGATTATATAATCTCGATCTCCCCGGGGATAAGGCAAGTGAACGGATTTAAAATACCTGAAATCAGGCAGAGTGCATTTGAAAACGATGACCGCGACACGGATCGGCTTCGGGAGGAACTGAAGCAGAAGAAAATGTTCCTTCTGAAAACGACTGGCTGCGCGGGCAGGTAAAAGACTGGAAACAAACAGGAGATAAAAATGAGCGAAAACATCATTTATTGCTATTCAGGCTCCGGCCATTGCCTGAACATGGCAAGGAACATCGCTGAAAGACTTGGCGACACGGACATTGTACTGATGCGCTCCTTCCCCGAGAAGACCGATGCCACCGAAGCGAAAAGAGTCGGGTTCATTTTTCCCTGCTACGGCGGCGGTCTGCCCGGCCATGTGGAGGAATACGTCAGAGCCATTAAGATTGCCCCGGACGCCTATAAGTTTGCAGTAGAGCAATTTGCCGGATACATGGGCTGCGGCCTGCACAAAATCGACGAGATCGTTGGGCTGGACTACTGGAATGTGATTTCCAATCACTCCACCTGTATCTGGCTGATGCCGCATGGCCTTTGCTTCCCGCCCACCTCCAAGGATAGCGCGCAGGCACGTATCGACCGCAAGGCCGTGGAGGTCGCCTCAGCTGTGAAGGCTATGCAACGCAGCGGGGAAAAGCCGCCGGGAAAGAAGCTCTTTGCCCTGGAGGACAGGATCTTTTCCCGGATGCACCCGAAGCGGGTCAAAAAGTTCTGGGTGAACGATGACTGCGTCGGCTGCGGTACCTGCGCGCGGATCTGCCCCCGCGGTAACATTACGCTACAGGATAAGAGGCCTGTCTTCGGCACCGACTGCATCGGCTGCCTCAGCTGCGTGCAGTTCTGTCCGAAAGAGGCCATCAATGTGGGCAAGATTACGGAAAGACGCGAGCGGTACCCGAATCCCAACGTGAAGGCCATGGATCTGACAAATAAGGTTATCCATATTGCATAATCCGGCAGCCTGCATCATCAATCCTGCCGCTGCACAATCCTGCCGCTGCACTTGAAACAGTTTTAAAGAAATGTTAGAATAAGCAGGACAGTTTCCAAAAACTGACCCTGCTTATTGTTTGGGAGTACTCTGTATGAATTTTGACAAGATCTCCGTACCCTCCGTGCGTGAGGAATTCGTTCGTGCCATTGAGAACAAGATCCTGTCCGGTGAGCTGAAAATCGGTGACCGGCTTCCCCCAGCGCGGGATCTTTGCACCATGATGGGTGTGAGCCTCACCTCTGTCAGTACCGGTATCACGGAACTTGCCAACAAGGGTTTTCTGGAGGTCAAGCCCCGGCATGGGGTCTATGTAAGGGATTATCGCAGGGATACTACCCCCGAGACTTTCTTTGCCATTCTGCGCTACAACGGCGGAAATCTGAATGCTCATGAGATCCGATCCTTCACCGAGACCCGAATTGCTGCGGACCCGCTGGTGGCGAAACTGGTGGCAGAACGGGCAAGCGACGGGGAACTTGCGGAACTTTCGGATCTTGCACGGCAGTTTGCATCCCGCAAAAAGATTCCCGAGGCATGTGAAGCCATCACTGCTCTGTGCTATCGGATGTACCAACTCAGCGATAACACGATTTTTACCATGATGTACAAAACCACCATGGAGGCCCAGAAGGGTATGTATGCGCTGTATTTCAAAAAGAACGGCCTGCAGAATGCCGGGGAGATTATGACCGCAGTTGCCGAAGCGCTCGCCGCGCGTGACTGGCAGACTGCCGGCAGGCTGCTCCTCGCTTCCATGGAGAGTGTCATTTCCGGCCCGACTTCGCTGATTTCATAAGAGACCGAATCCTTCTTCAAAAAAACCGGGAATCGGCTGCGCAGGCCTGAACGGCATTCCGGCAACATATCGCCTGAGCCCCGGAAACTCCGAGCTCAGGCTTCTTCTTTCCGGTCCGGGAGAAAAAGGTCCAGAGCCCGGCGGATTTCCAGGTCCCAGAAGGCCCATTCGTGACCGTAGCCCTCGCACTCGGTGAACTCCGCCACGAGGCCGACCTCCCGGGCGTGGGCGCGAAAGTCCAGGAAGCGCCGGTACATGACGGTATCCTCCGTGCCGCAGGAGAAGAAGGTCCTCGGCATGTCCGGCCGCCCGGCCATTCCGGCCGTCCGGTCCCAGGTATTGTAGGGGGAGGCAAGATATGCCTCCGGCCCGCCGGCATTCTGCAGGCGGATCCGGTTCCGCTCCCGGCCGAGTCGGTCTTTTTCCGTGACCGGCTGATCCCCGGCACGTGCCAGGTCTTCGGCAATCTGTCGCATATTCTGCGGCACCCAGGACATGCTGTATGCCGCAGCAAACTTTTCCGGATGTGCCCAGGCGTAGGTGACGGCGCCGCGCCCGCCCATGGAGAGGCCGGCGATGAAATTGTCCTCCCGCCGGGAGCTCGCCGGGAACCAGCCGTACACCAGCGGCATCAGTTCCTCCAGCAGGTAGTCGTATGCCATGTAACCGATGCCGAAGCCGGGCCAGTTGGCGTAGTCTGCGTTCTGGGCGGAGGGCATGACCACGATGAGATTCTTCTCCCCGGCGTAGCGCTCCACGTTGCTTTTGCGCAGCCAGTCGCTGTAGTCGCCGAAGGTACCGTGCAGCAGCCACAGTACGGGGTATTTCTTCCCGCTGCCGTAGAAGGCTCCCGGGTCTTCTTTGCCCGGCCGCTCCGGCAAAAGGATGTTCACATCCGTGTTGCCCGAGAGATACCTGCTGTTCAGATTCAGATGGACAAGGGTCATGGCGTTCTCCTCCCTGCAAATAACTTCTCAGGTTGAGTCTACAACGCTGCCGGAAAAATGTAAACAGGAAAATGGCTTAATTCTCTGTACTGTGGCATTCCCTTCCACTGTCCCGCCAAAATAACAGGCAAAACAACCCTCCCTGCGGCGTATCTGTTACACTGTGGCTGTAAAGAAAAACAGGCGTCTATAACAGATGTGATGTCAATCACACAAAGAAACAAACAGGGAGGTAAAGAAGATGAAACTTAAGAATCATGTTTTCCGTACGGCAGTATTTGCGCTTGCTCTGCTGCTTTTTGCAGCAGTTTTCCCCTCAGGAGAAGCACATGCGTGCGGCAACGAGTACTGGTACGCAGCGCACTCCGGCCCCTGCTATGCGGATATGTTTTATGCGGATGAACGGGTGACGATCCCCAATGACAATGCCTGGTTGGACGACTATCAGGTCAAATACGTAAAATCCAAACTCGGTAATTGCATCATCCTCCGCTTCTGGCCGATTGAGAAATTTACCTATGATGGCTACAATCTTCTCGACCGGGTCTGGGAACGCGAGCAGGTGACGGAACTGGCCCGGCAGAACGGCTTTTCCCTCGTTTCTACTTCCGATGGGCAGATCGGCTGGGTAAAATCCAATCTGATTGTCAGCGTGTACCGGTGATCTGCTCCTCTTGCCATGACTAACGGGAGAGGTGACCAGAGATCTCGGAACATCCACCTTGTGGTATTTCCCGTCCTGTATTCCGGGCATTGTCGCAAGTATTCCGTACTGGGCCCTGCTGGGGTATATCGGCTGATTACCCGATCACCCGAAGGAACACATAACAAAAACTGCCATGAGTCGGTTGCTGCGCTGACTCATGGCAGATTCTATTGAAGAGAGAATGAATACCGCTGGTTGCTAATTCCACAGGTTGTTCAGCCCTGTTCTTTTGCCTGCTTCGCGTACATTCTGTCCAGAATGCTGTAAAGGGGGGTGTAGGGGTCTCCGGTCGGGCCGACCCGGTCGCCCAGTTCCATCAGGAGGCGGTCCTTCCCGCTCGGTTCCCATCGCGGCAGGCCCGCACCGTTCGGATCCCCGGAAGTGATGAAGTTCACAAAATAATCTGAGAACAGGTCGGAGAGCTCTCGGTCCGCATCGTCAAACAGCTTCGAGTTCTCCGGGATGTTGTGGTAACAGTAGATCTCCTCCCCGCTGTGCCAGGGGCCGATGCGTCCGTTATCCTTGCTGAAGTAGTACTCGTAGCTCGGGAAGCCGTTGGCAAGCGCCTGCCCGGCCCAGCAGTAGTGCCCGTGAGTGAAATAGACCGCCGAATAGAGATCCGTCCAGTTCTGCTTCGCCTCCGCATCGGTGGCCGCCGGATACAGGGCAAGAACCTCGTCGGCATAGTCGCCGAAGAAGGCGCGGACCTTCTGTTCGTAATTTTTCAGATTCGCCTGCTCAAAGAGGATGAACGGTGTTCCTTCGTCGGAGTTGAAGCCGTGGAGGATGGCCTCTTCGTTGTGAACGCCTGCGGCGTATGCCTCATACGGCGTCACGGGCAGCACATATCCGTCCACGACCATATGGTGGATCTGATCCGCTGCCGCCACCAGTTTCCCGGCGTCCAGCTGCCGCAGTTCCTCCACGCTCGAAACACCGAAGCGCTCAAGCGTTTCGTCTCCGGCTTCGAGTGCACCGTCCAGAAGACGGAAGGAGTGCGAGGGGCGCTCGGCCGTCGTCGTCGAACTCTCGCCGATCGCACGGCGGAACAGACCCTTTGCCAGCGGCGAGGTGCAGAGGGCGCTTACGCAGGCGGAGCCCGCGGATTCACCCGCCAGGGTAACGTTGCCCGGGTCGCCGCCGAAGGCCGCGATGTTCTCCTGCACCCATTCCAGTGCCTTGATCTGATCCAGCAGGCCGTAATTCCCCGTGGTGCCGTGTTCCGACTCCGCCATCAGCTCCTCCGTCGCCAGGAAGCCGAACACCCCGAGCCGGTAACCCATGTTGACCACGATCACACCTTTGCGCGCCAGGCCTTCTCCGCTGAAGTCCTCATACCAGGGCTGTCCGGTCTGCAGTGAGCCGCCGTGCACATAGACCAGAACCGGCAGCTTTTCCTGCGGGCCCGCCGGCTTCCAGATGTTCAGATAGAGCGCATCTTCGGAATTGGCGTCACGGTAGTTGTCGGTCAGGGAAATGCGGTAATCATGATAACCGATAATTCTGGTAAGAGAATTGTAGATCGCGGAATTCTGCGGCTGCATGGACATCGGCGCGAAGCTGTCGGCTTTGAGGATGCCTTCCCAGGGGGCCGGATCCTGTGGCTCCCGCCAGCGAAGCTCCCCGACCGGGGGCGCGGCATACGGGATTCCGGCATAGACCTCGACTGCCCTGTCCGCGGTCAGAACGCCGGTAAGCTGTCCATCGGAAACCGTGACGGCCTCCGTCTCGCCGCCGGTTGTGCCATCAACCGCCGGGTGACGATTCACAGGACCGACTGTGATCAAGAGGTTTGCGGCAAGCAGTGCTGCCAGGCACAGAAACACCAGGAAGCGCGAGCCGCCGCTTTTCAGGCGCCGGCGCAGAATGAAATACTCCGCCAGCAGGACCAGCGCGATCACCCAGCCTGCGACGCGGTTTTTGTTCAGTTCCAGCAGGGCAAACACCAGTACGGAAAAAATCCCGTACAGGATGCAGAATGCGGTTCCGTTTTTACGCATATTCCGTATCTCCCGTTTTCTGTTCCAGGTTCCAGGCGGATCCGGACGGATCGTCTTACTTTAGCATATTTGCGCTCAATGCACAAGCAAAGTATCCCTGAGGCAACAATCCCTGAGGGAAGAAACTGCGGCATTGCGTTTTCCACAGTGTTTTTCTGCTGTGTCCTCCTTGTGCGGACACCATAAATGGAGTATAATATCAGGCAAAGGGACCCGCAGCGACCGGTGGCCGCCCATCATTATGTCTGCCCATTGGTCATGCGGATCACAAAGTAAAATCACAGAAACGGAGAATCGGAAAATGAGCAGCTTTAAAGACCTGCGCATCGTAGACAACTTCTATCAGACCAGCTCCTATATCCCCATGCCCACCGTAATGATCTCTTCCCTGGCGGAAGACGGCAGCACTTCGGTGGGTTCTTACTCCCTGTGCTTTCCCTATTATATTGCGGGCAAAGACTACTACGCCCTGATTCTGGAAGCGCGCAACTCCTCCAACACGGCGCAGCACCTGCTGGCAGGAAGGAAGCAGGTCGCCATTAACTACATGCCGGAAGGCCGTGGCTATCACAAAAAGATCGTTGCTCAGGGCTGGCCGGGAGATACTCCCGCCGAAAAGATGAAGAACTTCGGTTTCCATCTGGAGGACGGACTCTGCATCGAGGCGGACCCCTCCACCCCGCGGCCCAAGGTCGTTTCCGAAGCGTATCAGGTCATGGAATGCACCTGGATGAGCGACCTGGAAAATGCCACCGAGGACATCGGCCGCGCGCTCGTGGACGGCTGCTATCCCGCGCCCTACCGTGACTTCAACGGCATTACCTCCCAGTACGGCGCCCATTTCATTCTGCGCATCGACAAGGTGCTGATGAAGCCCAAATTTTATGACAACATCATTGACGGCGTCAGGGGAAAGAACTGGCCCAATGTGCTCATCTGCCACGGCTACCGCGACAGCAAGAACTTCTGGTTTGCCAGGACTCCGCGTCTGGTGCCGGAACTGCTGCCCATCCGCAACGCCACGCTCTCTTCCGTCCGCTATGCCGCCGACCGTACTGACCCGAATGTCCACTTTACCGATGACGCGCTGGAGATGCTGCTGAACGTGCCGCGCATCTTCCTGCCGACCGTGCTGAAGGGCTGTGTTGCCTGGGCGAAGGAGCACGGCGTTACGGAGGTAACGGCGAAAGAGATGCAGATCATCAACGACAAGCGCGCCAAAGAAAAGGGCAAGGGCTGAGGAGAAAACGGCGATGTATGAGTTTAGTGTCCCCCTGGCCGTAACGGACTTCATTCCTGTCCTCCTGTTCGGCGTCGCTGCCGTGCTGATGCAGCGGGACCTCTATAACAAAATGCCGAAATACTCCTTTGCCTGTTTTTCCGCCGGCTGTGTCAATATGTTTATGGCGGGATTTCTGAAGGCCCTGTGGAAACTGCTGTATGCACTTGGCATCTGCGACTTTCAGGTGTTGAACACCATGTTTCTGCCCACGCAGTCGCTGGGGCTGTTCCTGGCCGGGCTCGGTATCGTGATCATGTTCTTCGGCAGACGGAGAGCCGCCCTGGCGGTTGTGCCCCCTGTATTCAGCGGCACGCTTGTATTTGTGACCATAATGGTCTTAGGGCTTGGCGCCATCTGCGGAAGCCTGAGTGTGCTGGCAGTGAAACTGCAGAAAAAGAAGCTGATCATCGTGTTTGTGCTCTGCTTCTTCTGCTATATGGCGATGGGCTACCTCGCCTCGCGTGAAGGGAACTCTGCCGTGATGAACTGGGTGGAGCAGGGCATCAACTGCCTTGGGCAGGCGCTGCTGCTGGCGGGCGTTATCGTACTGCACAAAGCAGGGCTGCGCGAACTTGAGCTTTAACTGAAACTGCCGGGTAACCGATTGCTCGGTGCAGTATAGAAAGCAGTATAGAAAGAAGAAGGGGCTGTCTCAAACAGGAGGCAGCCCCAACTTATTGGTTTTTGTCTGCTGCCTGCCTTTTCTGTATTCCCGCCAGGCAGAAGGGGAGACCGAGCACGGCAAGAACGGCCAGCCTCAGGAGTACCGCTTTGACAGGCAGAGCATCCAGCCAGATTCCGGAGCATAAGGTTGCAGCCAGTGTGCCGAGGGAGATCATGCTGCCGCTCAGGCTCTGCCCTTTTGCGGAATCCTCATAGGGTATCACCTGATTCACATAGTCCACCATTGCCGGAATATAGAGAGCGAAGGACAGGGTCTGAAGCAGAAACGCCGCGAAGAGTTCCCCGGTGGTTTGTGCCGCCCAGATTGCCAGCAGTTTCAGCGGGAAACAGACCAGACTCAGGATAAGCAGCCGCTGCGGCCGCAGATGCTTCTTTCTGGCATATAGCAGCATCACGGGCACTTCAATCAGACCGATCATGGCATTGAGCGCGCCGAGCGTGCGTTCCGTTCCGCCAAGGTCGTCAACAATCAGATACAGAAAATTGTTGATGGTGTTGTTTGCCGCAAAGATCAGCGCGACGCCGAGCAGCAGAAGCACAAAGCGGCGGTTTTCCAGGAGAAACCGGGCCATAGGCAGCCCGGTTTCCATGGCGGGCAGCTTGCCCGCCGGGAACCGGTTCTGCAGTTTTGCGATGCCGAGCAGTGCGGCTGCCTGCAGCACCGTCAGCGCCAGCGCGGAGGCGGGTATCAGGGTAAGACCCCACCGCGCAAGCAAAAGGCCGAGTCCCCATGCGCAGACTGCGAATGACACTGAACCGAGCGCCCTCGGGTTTCCGTAACTCAAATCCGGAATGGCATGCTGGAGATCCATGCAGATTTTTGTGTACAGAGGATTTGCCGTAAGGACAAGACTGAGGAACGCGGTGAAGCCGATCTTTGTCACCATTCCGGTCTGCCCGGATACCAGAAGCAGGATCATGGCCAGCGCTTCCGCAGCCAGTACGAGTTCTGCTGCGGCGGAGCATTTTATGTGGCCCCGGTCAACAAGGGTTCCCAGGAAATTCGGCAACAGAAATCCGAAGAGATTGGTCAGTGCAAGGATGATCCCCATAACCGTGGCGCTGAAGCCGAGTCCCTGCATATAAAAGGCGGCGAAGGCAAAGGCAACCGCGTTTTGTGCCCAGTACAGGAACTGGACGGCAGCATAACAAAGCCGTATTTTTTTATTCAGCTGTTCCATCACCTGTCACCCGCCGGATCAAAATCATCGTATTCCTATCATACATGATTTTAACAGAACAGTCACGTGTTTTTTCCGTGCGCGTTTTATCGAGTTGCCACGTGGCCTGCAGTATGATATGATCAGAGGGACGACATATTAAACGCGCGACAGGAGTGGGATGGCATGAAACGATCCGAAATCAATGCGGCGCTGAAGGAACTGGAGGCTATGTGCGAGACTCACGGGTTCAAGCTTCCTCCATTCTGCACCTATACGCCGGAGCAATGGGAAGGGCTCGGGCATGAATACGATGAAATCCGTGACTGCATGCTGGGCTGGGATATTACGGATTACGGCATGGGGGATTTTGACCGCGTTGGAATGTCTCTGATCACCATCCGAAACGGCAATCTCCTCCGGCAGGCGAAGTATCCGAAGGTCTATGCGGAAAAAATCCTTTATCTGAAGGAAGGACAGTATTCGCCCAATCATTTCCACTGGCACAAGACCGAGGACATCATCAACAGGGGCGGAGGAAACATCCTGATCAGGGTTTACAACTCGCTCTCCGATGAATCCATTGACCGCATGTCGGATGTCTGTGTTCACACGGACGGCAGGGCCCGGTCGGTTCCGGCGGGGACGCAGATTCGGCTCACGCCCGGTGAAAGTATTCATATTCAGCAGTATCTGTATCATGATTTCTCCGTGGAGGAGGGCACCGGCGCCGTTCTTCTGGGTGAAGTCAGCCAGTGCAACGATGATGTCCATGACAACCGCTTCAATCCTCCCGTAGGGCGCTTTCCGGAAATTGAGGAAGATGAGCCGCCTTACCGCCTGCTCTGCAACGAGTACCCACCCGCCAGGTAAGTGAACAAACCATGATGTAATCCTTCCGGAATCTGAGAAACAGTCCGGGTGTGATTCCGGATGCTTCAAAAGTGCGGTGATGATAAGTGATAAAAAACAAATATCCGATCAGGAAGGAGTTTTTTCCGTACAGCAGGTTCACGCCTTCCGTCAGCAGACGCTTCGTCAGCCTTGCTCAAAAAAGGATGAAAACGCCCGGGTTCGTTTACAGAGATCCGGGTGTCGATGTGCGGAAGCAGAGGATTCGGGCGTTCCGTGAAGGTGAAATCGATCTCCTGATCATGACGCCGAAGGGCATTCAGACACCTGCCCCGTGCCTGATCAATATCCATGGGGGCGGTTTTGTCTTCGCGGCTTCCGGCAGCCATTACCGGCATGCCCTCACTTATGCGAGGGAAGCGCCCTGTATCGTTGTATTCGTGCTTTACCGCCTTGCCCCGGGATTCCCGTTTCCTTATCCGCAGGAGGACTGTTACGCTGCTTTCCGCTGGGTAACTGAACATGCAGCGGAACTCGGCATCGACCGCGTGCGAATCGGGATTGCCGGGTACAGCGCCGGGGGCACTCTTACGGTCACAACCTGCATGATGGCCCGGGATCGCGCTTATGATGTCCGTCCTCTGTTCCAGCTGCTGATCTATCCCTGGCTGGACGACCGCAACGTGAGCGAATCCTACCGGAAGTTTACGGACACTCCTATGTGGAATTCCACTCTGTCAAAAAAGGTCAGCCCGCTCGTAAATCCGGATCCCTCTGCAACTCCGCTTGCCTACCGTTCCCCTGTGGAAGCCGGCAATTTTGAGGGTCTGCCGCCCGCTTGTATTGAAGTGGCTGAATTTGACGCTCTGCACGACGACGGATTATACTACGCCGGGCTCCTGACAGAAGCCGGGATCCCCGTAGAGCTGCATGAGCCGGAAGGGACGATGCACGGTTTTGATTCAAAGATCTCCGCGCCAACCACCCGGGCGATGCTTCAAAAGCGTGTGGAATACCTGAGGAAAATGTTTGACCATCCATAACCGCACCGGTTTTCCGCCTCTGCGCCGAAATCCGCTGCCACAAATAATTTTCACGAAATGACGAAAACAGCTTGACCTTCCCTTTTGCGCAACGATAACGAATCCAGGCTCTGATGTTCAGCCTGGATTCTTCGCATGTTTGTATCCGTTTGCCTCGGAAGGGGAAATCTTCCGTGGCGCTTTGATACCATGAAGGTTGCCTGAGGTAGACATTGAAGTTGGCGTGCAGTACAATAGTAACAACTTCAGCTTATTTCTGAGCAGAAGCGCGAAAAAAATTTTTTTCAGAAAACAGAAATTCCTTGTAACGAAATCATTCTTTCGCCGTCTAACCGATGGTTTCCGAAAAGAAGGAGGTGATGATTGGTGAACAGCGACGCCTTTGAGCAGTTGTATGAGGCGTACTACATGCGGGTGTTTTCCTATGCGATGACCCTGACGGGCAACCGCCACGAGGCGGAGGAAATCACACAGGAGACATTCACCCGGGCCTTCGCCAGGCTGAACAGCTTCCGGGGAGAATCCGACGAAGTCACGTGGCTCTGTGCCATTGCCAGGAATCTGTTCGCCGATGAGAAGCGACGACAGACCCGCTTTGCCCCGATTTCCGAAGACCTCGCCGCCCCGGGGAAGAGCATGGAGCAAAGCGCCGCCGACAAAGACGATTCCTTCCGGATCCACCTGGCCCTGCACGACCTGGAAGAACCCTATCGCGAAGTGTTCGAACTGCGTGTTTTCGGCGAGTTGTCCTTCCGGGAGATCGGAATCATCTTCAGCAAAACGGAAAACTGGGCGCGTGTCACTTATCATCGCGCCCGTATCAAACTCATGGAAAGGATGGGATAAGAATGAATACACCGTGTGAAATCATCCGTGATCTTCTGCCGCTGTATGTTGACGAAGTCTGCAGCCCGGAGAGCCGCAGCCTGGTCGATACGCACCTGCAGGAGTGCTCCGGGTGCAGGGATTATCTGGGACAGCTCCGTACGAAAGAACTGGAGAGCGGACTGAAGGAAGAGCGGGATGGGATCATCCGGCAGCAGGCGCTGC
Source organism: uncultured Oscillospiraceae bacterium (assembly GCA_964495965.1). Taxonomy (GTDB): domain Bacteria; phylum Bacillota; class Clostridia; order Oscillospirales; family Oscillospiraceae; genus Limivicinus. The sequence continues at coordinate 23,757 of CAZBXX010000016.1, forward strand.
ACTTCAGGAGACGCTCTGAAATCGTCGGAGCCGTGATCGGGGGCATTTTTGCGATCCCGATTCTGATCAGCCTGATTGTGAACCTCGCCGCCGGCAGGGCGCTGGGCTGGTTCTTCATCGTGATGGCCGCCATGCTGGTCGCGGCATCTCTGATCGTGGTGCCCCTGATGGTTCCCGAAGACAAGCCGTTCTGGACCTTCTGCGCGTTCTGCGCCAGTCTGGTGCTCCTGCTCGGCGCATGCTGCCAGTACACCCATGGCAACTGGTTCCACGTGGCCGCCTCTGCGTCGATATTCGGCCTCTCCGTGGTGTTCATGCCCTTTGTCATCCGGGCGAAACCGCTTCAGAAATGGGTCAGCGGCCGCAACAAAATCCTGCTTGTGCTCGCAATTGATCTCATTCTGTTTGCAAATATGATGAACATGATCAGTCTGCACAGCAAGAGCTTCCTGTATACCGTTGTCATGTCAGCACTCTGTGTGGCGGGACTTGCATTCCTGTCTGCGGAGAATATCGGAAAGGGGAAGGATTCAAAATGAAGAGGAGTGTGATATTCAGAATGTGCTCGGTAATATGCATAGCCGCCCTGGTGTTCTGCACTGTGAAGATATTCCGGAATGAAACCGGATTTGGCTATGCGGATGCCGAACAGTATAACGCGGGCGGAACCACGCTGGACGCGGCAGTGGAAAATCTGGATATCCACTGGACCGACGGCAAGGTGACGATTGCTTATCACGGGAAGGATACGGTTGAGATTTCTGAAAAAGCATCGAAACCGATCCCGGAGGCAGACGCGCTGCGCTGGCGGCTCGATGGCGGGACCCTGTACATCCGGTATTCCAGACCTGGTTTCTTCAAGATGCACAGCCTGAAAAAAGAGCTGACCGTGACGCTGCCGAAGAACATCTCTCTGGACCGGGTCAGTATTGACGCGACTTCCGCGGACGTGAGCATCCCGGCGCTTCACGCGAATGTGATCGAAGCGGCCCTGACATCCGGAGACCTCTCTCTGGAACAGACCGGCTCCGCAGGCAGTGTAACGCTGAACAGCACTTCGGGCACAATCCTTGCAACCCTGGAAGACGCGAAAGCAGTACAGGTCACTTCTACATCGGGTGCAATTGACCTCAGCCAGAAGGGCGATGCCGACAATTGCCGGATCAGCAGTACCTCCGGCTCCGTCCAGGCAGCCCTGAAAAGCGCGGAAACCGTTGAAATCACCACCACTTCCGGGCAAATCAGCCTGAAGGCGAAGGATGTGAGCAAATCCAGGCTCAACAACACCAGCGGGGGAATCACCGCAACGCTCCTGGAATTCGATGACCTGGAACTGGAGTCTACCTCCGGCAACATCAGTCTGGCCCTGCCGTCCGGGACGGGATTCCGGGCAAGTATCGATACTTCAAGCGGGGACTTCAGCAGCAGTATTGCCCTGAAACAGGATGGAAACAGCTATTCCTGCGGCGATGGAAGCGCGAACCTTCGGATCAACACAACATCCGGGAATATCGAGCTGACGGAAACAAAGGCGAAATAGACGGCGGCTGCCAACAGGAAAACAATCAGCAACAGCAAGTTGCTTTTCCTGAGCTGAGATTGCGGATATAATGCAGGTACAACAATATACACAGGAGGAATCTGTTTATGGAGATTTGTGATATCCTTAAAAATCTCAGAGAAAAGCATCATTTAACACAGGATCAGCTCGCTGAGCGTGTCATGGTATCCCGTCAAGCGGTAAGCAGATGGGAAAACGGCGAGACGCAGCCTAATACAGACACTCTGAAACTCCTCTCAAAGGAGTTTAATGTGTCGATCAACACACTCTTAGGAACACCGAGACAGTTAATTTGCCAGTGCTGTGGTATGCCTTTGGGCGAAGATGACATGGTAAGCCGGGAATCGGATGGAAGTTTTAATGAGGATTACTGCAAGTGGTGTTACTCCGATGGGGCATTTGCCTATGAATCGAAAGACAGGCTGATCGATTTTCTCATTTCCCATATGCCGAACCCGGAGAATACTCCGGAAGAAGTGCGCAGGAGCCAGTATGATCGGTATCTCTCACAATTGAAATATTGGAAATAAAAAGCAATCATGCATGAAAAAAGCGTCTCTTTATGAAGAGACGCTAACTTTATGCCCGACCGCTTTGAGGACGCCCGCCGGCTTTCAGCATGGTCCGGTATCCGCCATATTGCGCTCCGGGCGGTTGACGACCAGGACACCGACACAGACCAGCAGCATGGCCAGCAGACAGCGGGGGATGTTCAGTGTTTTGAGTTCATCCAGCAGCAGCGCCGAGAGAACCACCCCGAAGACCGGGTTCAGGAAGGAGAACACTACAACCCGGGAAACGGGATGCCGCTGCAGCAGCAGAGACCAGAGGGAGTAGGCCACGGCGGAGAGGAAGCCGAGATAGATCATGATCGGCCAGGCGGAGGCGGACGCCGCGGTGAGCGTCCCGCAGCCACAAAGGGCCAGCACGGTCATGAACAGCCCGCCCGCGACGAAGTTCCAGCCGCACAGCACGATGGGGTCTTCCCGGGCGGAATAGCGGTTAATGAGTACCGAGGCGCAGCCGCCGGAGACGGAGGAGAGAAGGATGAAGCCCTCGCCGTCCAGCCGCAGTCCGCCGCCGGCCTTCCCGGACAGGCTCACAAGAACGACCCCGGCAAAGCCGATGAGGCAGCCGAGGAGCTTTCGAGAGGTGAGCCGCTCCTGCCGGAAAACAAGGGCCGCGAACAGCAGAGCGAAAAAAGTGCTGGTGGGGGTGATCAGCGAGGCCTTGTAGCCGGCGGTATGGGAAAGGCCGATGTAATAGAAGATATACTGTACGGCAGTCTGCAGCAGGGCCAGAACCAGAATCATCCCGCCTGAGCCCCGCTTCGGCAGCAGGATCCGCCGGCGCAGCAGGCTTCCGAAGAGCAGGGCCAGAAAACCTGCCAGGGTGAAGCGCAGTCCTGCGAAGAGAATCTTGCTCATCACGTCCTCTGCCGCAATGCCGAAGGCCGCGTAGCCGAGCTTGATAAACGCCGGGGCGCTGCCCCACAGGAGGTTGGCCGTGACGGCCGCCGTCAGAATCCCCGCGGAGGTGGAGAGGAAACCATTTGTCTTTTCTGCACTTGTGCTGCTCAAAGCGTCATCTCCTCGGATTTCGATTTCCCGGGAAACCCGGAAGGATTATAGCATCCTTTCCGCATATTGAAAAGGGAATTGTGCACCCCGAAGCACTCTTGAAATCCCTCAGAATCCGGGTTACAATGCAGGTATGCCATTTTCGCATACTGATTCAAAATCCAGAACAGAAAGGCCGGCACTTCCATGAATTACAAACCGTTTCAGAATCTCCAGCTCTCCTCCCTCGGCTTCGGGACCATGCGTCTGCCGCTGACGGGGGACGGCTCCGGAACCATCGACCAGGCGGAACTGGACCGCATGGTGGACTGCGCCATCGCCGGCGGGGTCAACTACTTTGACACCGCAATGCCCTATCACGGGGGAATGTCGGAGGTGGCCATCGGGAAATCTCTGGCACGCTACCCAAGGGAGCGCTGGTATCTGGCAGACAAGTTTCCGGGACACCAGAATGTCAAAGGGGTCCGGGAACTGCAGCCGGCGGAGGTTTTTGAAAAACAGCTCCGGCTCTGCGGCGTGGAGCACTTTGACTTCTACCTGATGCACAACGTGAATGAAAATTCCATGCAGTACTACTGCAATCCCGAAAAGCACTGGCTGGACTACTTTCTGGAGCAGAAGGCTGCCGGCCGCATCCGGCACCTGGGCTTTTCCTGTCATGCCGGTCCCGAGGCGCTGAAGCGCTTTATCGATCAGTTCGGGGAGCATCTGGAGTTCTGCCAGATTCAGCTCAACTACGTGGACTGGCGCCTTCAGGACGCGGAGCGCAAGTGTCAAATTCTGAAGGAAGCGGGGCTCCCGGTCTGGGTCATGGAACCGGCGCGGGGCGGCAGGCTCGCGCACTTTGATGAGGAGACGGAGGCGCGCCTGCGTGCCCTGCGTCCGGAGGAGAGTGTAGCCGCCTGGGCCTTCCGCTGGCTGCAGTCCGTGCCGGCCCCCACGGTGGTGCTGAGCGGGATGTCGAAGCTCTCACAGATGGAGGACAACATCCGGACCTTCTCCACCGAAAAGCCCCTGACGGGGGAAGAACTGGCGCTGCTGGAGAGTATCGCCCGGACCCTCATGGGTACCGTTCCCTGCACCGCCTGCCGCTACTGCTGTGCCGGATGCCCCGTGGGGCTGGACATCCCGACCCTGATGAGCCTCGCCAACGAGATGGACGTGGGCGGCAGCGTGATCAACACCCTGATGCGCTACAGCGGCCTCGGCGACGGCAAACGCGCGGACGACTGCATCGCCTGCGGACAGTGCTCCCGGGCATGTCCCCAGAAGATCGACGTGCCCGCCCAGATGAAGCGCCTGGCCGGCATGGTGGCCCGGGAGAAGAGCTGGGAAGAAATCTGCAAAGAGCGCGAGCGTGCCGCGGAGGCAATCTCCAAATAAGTGCGGGTACCTGGAGGACGACTGAGGCGGGATGGAAATCCCGGACAGCCGGTTTCCGAGCAGTAAAACAGGGGAGGCAGTTTGCCTCCCCTCATTCTATTCCTGGCCTGTATGGCGGATCAGAGCAGATGCTGCCTTTAAAGTGGCCGGGTAAAGTGCTCTATGAAGTGCCCTGTAAAGTGTGCTGTGAAGTGCCGGGAAAAGCGCCGGATACAATCTCAGGTAAACTCTCAGAGGGAAGTCATCCCATCACTGCCCGTACGCGCACCGTGGCGCCGGCGGGGGCGGTGGGCAGAAGGGCGCCCTCCAGGAGCTGCCCGTCGGCGTAGAGAGCCCGGAGGCCCTGCTGAACACCGTCGGGGTTTTCCACTTTGATAACGTAGGTGGCCCCCCGGTAGCGCCGGGTGACGGTATAGCTCTTCACCCGGGCAGGGATGCAGGGGTCGATTCTCAGCCCGTCCAGGGTGGGGATGACGCCGAGAATGGCCTGGGAGATGCCCGCGAAGGACCAGGCGGCGGTACCGGTGAGCCAGCTGTTCTTGGCCTCGCCGAAGCTCGGGGCGTCCCGGCCGGCGATCATCTGGCTGTAAACGTAGGGCTCGGTGCGGTGAATGTCGCTGATATCCTCCAAATAGGCGGGTGCGGTGCGGCGGTAGACCTCAAAGGCCCGGTCGCCGTGGCCCAGTTCCGCCTCGGCGCAGACGATCCAGGGATTGTTGTGACAGAAGATGCCGGCATTCTCCTTATAGCCGGGAGGATAGCTGCTGATCTCACCCAGCTCCAGACGGTAGCGGGTGTAGGCAGGCTGCAGAAGCATGATGCCGTAAGGGGTGTCCAGCCTCTCCCGTACGCTCTGCATGGCCGCTTCGGCTTCGCCGGTTTCCTTCCCGATGCCGGCCATGACACACATGCCCTGGGGCTCGATGAAGATCTGCCCCTCCTCGCAGTCCCGTCCGCCCACAACCTGGCCAAAGGCGTCGTAGGCCCGCCGGAACCAGGCGCCGTCCCAGCCGGCGTCAAGCACGGCGCTCTCCATGGCCCGGACGGCGTCCTCCGACTCTTTAGCCTCCTGCTCCAGGCCCATCCGGCGGCAGATCCCGGCGTAGGCGCTGCCGTATTTGACAAACATGCCGCCGATGAAGACGCTCTCGGCAACCGGGCCCTCGCTGAGGCCGGTGGTCTGAAAGCTCTCGCCTGGGTGCTCGGAGAAGCAGTTGAGGTCCAGGCAGTC
>CAZBXX010000017.1:0-28961 GCA_964495965.1 uncultured Oscillospiraceae bacterium
ATGATCGCGTTCATCGGCGTGCGGATATCGTGAGACATGGTGGAAAGGAAATCGGATTTTGCCTTGTTTGCCGACTCCGCTTCCCGGGCCGCCGCCTGGAGCTTTTTGTTGAACATGAGCATGACCGCCAGGTCAAAAACGAACAGGGCCAGGAGCCCGGCGGACACAAAGCCGATCAGCAGCCAGTTCTGGGCGTCAGCCCTCAGGTTCTTCATCGGCATGAAGCTGAGAAGCGTCCACCCCTCGGTGGCGTGAACCGGCGTGAAGGCAAGGAGACACTCCTCCCCGCGGGAGTTCAGCATGGTGACAGAGCCGCTTGACGAAGTGATTCTGCCGAAGAGTGCCTGCGCGGAGGAGGGATCCGTGGCGTTATAGGACCGGTAGAACTCAAAGAAACTGGAATTCTTGAAGGAATGGCCCTTGATGATGTAATTTCCGTCCGCATCGATCATGGAAAGCTCGACATCTTCAAACTCTTCCTGCGGGAACACCCATTTCTGCTCCAGTTCCGAGAGCGGCAGCACACGGAGCAGGACGGCGCTGCGCGGACTGCCGGTTTCCGGATCGCGAAGCGAGACCGTGTTGCAGAAGGCGATGGACTGTTCCCCGTTGACGGGGTTTGTATAGGAGCGGGAGATGTTGATGGATTCCCCGATGCCGGAGATCCAGCCCGCGTCGCGCAGAAAACCGAGCTGTTCATAGGAGACGGAATAATCTTCGGGCCGGTCCCGCCTCGCCCTCGTGGAGAGGCCGGAGAGCGTATCCGAATACACCATATGCGCCGAGGCATTCGGCAGCACATGGGAAACCCGGATGAAGGAGACGGCTTCCTCGATGGTCATGTCGGCGCTGTTAATGTAGTGCGCCCACACATCGCAGATGCGCTGTTCGCCTTCCAGGTAATTCTCGGTGACGCGCTCCATGGTGATCGTGGTGTTTTCAAAATGCTCGATCTGCCTTCGGGTGGTTTCTCTGTTTTCATAACCGGAATAAAGAGCCACAAAGGTCAGCATCGCGATCATAATGAAGACGTTGACGACAAGGACCCAGGTTTTTTTCATCGCGCTTTCCTCTCCCCTCAGCTGTTTATTCCCATTATTTCCAAACCGGCCGGCACATTTTCCTTTTATTTTACCATAAGGCGCGGCGCTTTCATAGTACCAAATTTCAGCGGGATCCGTCAGAAAGTTGCAGCGGGATCCGTCAGGAGGTTCCGTACGGATCTGTATCAGAGAAGCGCGGATATCAAGCTTTAAACCGGAACGGTTCCGGCGGGGCGGCTGAATGGCCGCCCCGTTTTTGTTCCCCAAACCGGTTTTGTAAAGAAATCAGGATTCTGTCTTTTCAGGCAGGGAAACGTATGATAAAATCAGCTGGTCAGCCGGGATCCGGCCTGGGCCGGCAGAAGATCACAAAGCGGCCTGCACACCGGCCGCCATGGAGGCCCAATATAGCGGGTTCTTTGAAAAAAAGACGGGCAGCGGAATGGGAATTATAAGGATCATTTAAGGTTTCCGTATTACACTGTCCCCATCCAAACAGAAAAGAGGGATATCATGAAAAAGAAAACCGTTTCTCTCCTGCTCACCGGTGCGCTGCTGCTTTCGCTGGCAGGATTCGGGACCGCTGCAGCCGCTGAGGAGGATGCGGCAGCGGAAGCCGTAACCGCGCTGCAGAAGGTGGACAGCTCCGCCTGGCTGTACAACGCGGATGATGACGTCTATTATCAGCTGGGCATTGCAACCTGCGAGAACCCGGCCGACACGGATTACGAAACACTTGCCATTTTTGTGCCCGGCGCCTACATGAGCGCCACCGACAACGGCGACGGCACTTTCACCTGTGAAGTGGATTCCGCCGCCACAGTCGGCGGCTATACGGCGGAGACCGCGCCCATCGTGATGCCCATTAACACCCCGGGCTATTCCGCCATGGCCGCACTGAGTTCCTACTCCAGCTTTACGGCGTATACCGACGCCGGCTTTGTGTATGTGCACGCGGGCTGCCGCGGCCGGGATGCCGGCGCGCCGGCCGGGGTGACGGACCTCAAGGCAGCTGTCCGTTATCTGCGCTATACCGATGACGTCATCCCCGGCAGTGCCGAGCGCATCTTTACCTTCGGCATGAGCGGCGGCGGCGCCCAGTCCGCCCTGATGGGCAGCACCGGCGACAGCGATCTATACGAGCCCTACCTGGAGGAAATCGGAGCGGTGTCCGGCGTCAGCGATGCGGTGCTCGGCTCCATGTGCTGGTGCCCGATTACCAACCTTGATACCGCCGATGAAGCCTATGAATGGATGATGGGCTCCACCCGCAGCGGTCTGTCCGATGAGGAGCAGCAGATCTCCGACGCCCTGGCAGAGGCCTATGCCGCCTACGTGAACAGCGCAGGCATTCAGGCGCCGGACGGAACCGTGCTGACGCTGGAAGAGACGGAGGACGGCATTTACCAGGCGGGCAGCTACTACGAGTACATGAAGACCGTCATCGAAACCTCGCTGAACAACTTCCTTGCCGACACAGAGTTCCCCTATGACGCTTCCTCTTCGGCCGGCCACGGCGGCTTCGGCGGCAGGACGGGCGGTTTCGGCGGCGGGCAGGACTTTGGCGGATTTGGCGGCAGGATGGGAGACGGCAACTGGCCTCCCTCCGCAAACGGCGGTGAACTGCCGGAAGGCGGGCTGCCCGAAGCCGGTGAGCTGCCCGCGGAAGGCGAAGGCCCGGCGGACGGGGAAGGCCCCGCAACCCCTGAGGCCGCCGGCGAAGCCCCCGCGGCCCCGGACGGGAACGCCGCCGGGGACGGGCAGGCTGAACAGGCCTATGAGGACATCGACGACATCACCCGCAACGAGACCTCCGGAGGCGTCTCGCTCTCGGGGACTTATGAAACCGCGCAGGATTACATCGACGCCCTGAACGCAAACGGCGAATGGGTCTCCTATAACGAAGAAACCAATACCGCTGTCATCACAGGCATTGCGGACTTTGTGGCGGCCTGCAAGAACGCCTCCAAGAATCTGGGCGCCTTTGACCAGCTGGACGCCGGCCAGGGCGAAAACACCCTCTTCGGTTACGGTGACGGAAACGGAGCGCACTTTGACGCCGTCCTCGCCGGAATTCTGGAAGCGCTGGGGAGCGACTATGCTGAAGACTATGCAGCCGACCTTACACGGCAGGACAGCGCCGGCAACACGGTTGACGTCCGCCTGAACATGTACACGCCGCTCTATTACCTGCTGGCATCCTCCGAAGGGTATCAGAGCAGCACCGTGGCCAAGTACTGGCGAATCCGTACCGGCATCGCCCAGGGGGACTGCGCGCTGGCCACCGAGATGAACCTGGCCCTGGCCCTTGAAAATACGGAAGCGGTCGACACGGTCGACTTTGAAACCGTCTGGGGCGCCGGCCATACCCAGGCCGAGCGAAGCGGCAGTTCCACCGAAAACTTCATCGCCTGGGTGAATGACTGTCTGGCGGAGGCATAACCGCCGGATGACCACGCAGCAGGCATAACACGGCAGCAGACATAACACGGCAGCAGAGCCGCTTCAAAGCGTATTGCTTTGAGGCGGCTCTGTTATTCTGATGTGTGTCGTTACCGGCGAGCAGGAAGCCGGAAACGAATCATCACCTGCTGCGCAGCCCCTCCGGGGGCTGCTTTTCTGCAAAGAAAAACCCCCGCCCGGGGCGGGGGTAATGATTATCATCAGGCTGCATACTGTCAGGCGGCTTTTTTCTGACGGCCGCGCATGAAGATGAGGACCGCCAGCACCAGCACAATGCCGGCCGCAAGGGAGATGACCCAGCTGCGCACAAAGCCCGCGATGATATAGCACACAAAGCTGATCCCTGCCACCGTCAGGGCGTAGGGAAGCTGGGTGGAGACGTGCTCAATGTGGTTCACATTGGCGCCGGCCGAGGCCATGATGGTGGTATCGGAGATGGGAGAGCAGTGATCGCCGCAGACGGCGCCGGCAAGGCAGGCCGAGATGCCGATCATCAGCAGTTCCGGTTCCGTGGCGAACACCGGCAGCACAATGGGAATCAGGATGCCGAAGGTTCCCCAGCTGGTTCCGGTGGCGAAGGCCAGGCCCAGCGCAACCAGGAAGATCACCGCCGGCAGCATGGAGAAGAGGCCGGCAGCCGCGCCTTCCACCAGGCCGGCAACGTAGTCCGCCGCACCGAGAAGGCCCGTCATGTTTTTCAGCGTCAGGGCGAAGGTCAGGATGAGCATGGCCGGGACCATGGCGATAAAGCCCTTGGTGATGCAGGCGGTCGCGTCCTTAAAGGAGATGACCCTGCGGCAGAGCAGATAGATGAAGGTGATGATCAGGGCCACAATGCTGCCCCAGGGGAGGCCGACGGAAGCATCGGTATCGGCGAAGGAATCGATCAGGCTGGCGCCGTCCCAGAAGCCGCCCACATACATCATGCCGATGACGCAGAAGACAATCAGCACGATCACCGGGATCAGCATGTCCCAGATGGAAGCGCCGGGCACGTTCTGCTCCTCCTCGTTGCCGAGGGAGCCGAGCTCGCCCTGCAGGGCCTTCAGCTCCGCCTTTGCCATGGGGCCGTAATCAAAGCCCAGGAAGGCGAGGGCCACCACAAACACGATGGTCAGCAGAGAATAGAACTTATACGGATCGCGCGGATGAAGAGCTGAATGCCGGAGATGCCGGTGTTCAGGTCCTGCGCCGTTGCCGAAACCGCAGCCGCCCAGGAGGAGATCGGGGCGATCATGCAGATGGGGGCCGCCGTGGCGTCAATGATGTAGGCGAGCTTGGCACGGGAGATTTTGTGGCTGTCGGAGACCGGGCGCATGACCGAGCCGACCGTCAGGCAGTTAAAGTAGTCGTCAATGAAGATCAGTACCCCGAGCAGGAAGGTCGCAAGCATGGCCCCCGTGCGGGAGTGGACATGCTTCACCGCCCAGCGGCCAAAGGCCGCGGAGCCGCCTGCGGCGTTCACCAGCGCCACCATGATGCCCAGCAGCACCAGGAACATGAAGATACCGGCGTTCCAGCCATCGGCAATGGCACCGATGAAGCCGTCATTGATCATGGTATCCAGCGCGCCAACCGGGTTGAAGCCGGCCACAAACAGGGCCCCGACGAGAATGCCGAGGAAGAGAGACGAATAGGTTTCTTTGGTGATCAGGGCCAGAACAATGGCCACGATCGGGGGCACAAGCGCCCAGAAGGTACCGATCATAAAAATTCCTCCTGAATAAAAATCATGAACAGAGCCGAAGCCTGTCCATGACCTGATAACACATTAAACTGTGTCTTCCGGGGACGGCAGCGCTCCGTTTCAGCGCCGCCTCATTATAGCATTGCTGTCCGGTTTGTCAAGGATTTGCTGCCAAATCCGAAGCGGCAGGGTAACCGTATGCGCCTTCCGCGCTTTTCACCGCGCGGAGGATTGCTTCGGCGGTCACTTCCGCGGCAAGTGTGCCGACCAGATCCTGGTCCGCCTGCAGCCCGCCCAGCGAGAGGGCATAGATGCTGTCGCCGTCGGCGGAGGTGTGGACCGGGCGGATGGCCATGGCATAGCCGTCGTGGGCCATGCCAGCGATTTTGCACAGCTGCGCCTTGTCAAAGGCCGCATTGGTGAGCACCACGGCAAGCGTGGTGTTGCCGGTGAAGCGGTTCTCCACGACTTCGGACCTGGCCCTCATGTACTCCGCCGTGCTGCGCAGGGCGCTGCGGTCCTCCGTCAGGAGGCCCGCGACCTGTTCTCCCGTTTTCCAGTCAAAGACATCCCCGAGGGGATTGGCCACCACAACGGCGCCGACCTGCAGCTCACCGACCTGCAGGGCATAACTGCCAATGCCGGACTTCATGCAGGTGTCCATGCCGGCGATTTTCCCCACCGTCGCGCCGCAGCCCGCCCCGAAGCTGCCGTCCCGGTAATTCGGCGCATCCAGCGCCGTCTCCGCCGCGAGATACCCCATAGCGGCGTCCGGACGGACGGAACAGTCCCCAACCGTCAGGTCGAAGATGTCCGACTGCACCACCAGCGGGACCCTGGTCACGCCGACGTCATAGCCGATGCCCCGTTTCTCCAGGCAGGTCATGACGCCGTCTGCCGCACTGAGGCCGAAGGCGCTGCCGCCCGCCAGCACAACGGCATGGATCTGATGCGCCGCCATCAGCGGGTTCAGCAGCGGCGTCTCCCGGGAGGCGGGACCGCCGCCCCGGACGTCAACTCCGGCACGCATGCCTTCCGGACAGACAAATACCGTGCAGCCCGTCCCGGCCGCCGTGTTTTCCACCTGGCCGATGCGGATCCCGCTGATTGCCGTCACGGGGATTTCCCTTGCGTTTCCGTTCATGCTGTTCCCCCCTGTCAAGGCAGCGCCGGTTTGCCGGTGCTGTGCTTCCCATCTTATCACAGGTCTGCCGCCCCTGCAAGCAAAAGAGACAAAGAGGCAGCAAAATGAGCCATCGCAAACACCGGAACGGCATGATGAGGAACCGGTCCGCAGAGCGGTGACGTGATCATCCGAATAACGGATTGCCACACCAGTGCTGCGGCACTGGTTCGCAATGACAGACGGGGCTTCAGGGCACTGGTTCGCAGTGACAGACGGGGCTTCAGGGCACTGGTTCGCAATGACAGACGGGGCTTCAGGGCACTGGTTCGCAATGACAAAGGGTGCTGTAAGAACAGCACCCTTTTTTTCGATACTCTGTTTTTACCTGTCCGGCAGAGAGGCAGCCTGTCAGGCTTTTGCCTTCTTGGCCTTCTTGGCAGCGGCATCCATTTCCTTCTCCCACTCGTTGACGCAGACAGCGCAGGAAGCGTCGCCCACGACGTTGAGCGCGGTACGGCCCATGTCGAAGAGACGGTCGATGCCGTAGATGATGCCGATGTAGGTGGGCGGGATGCCGACGGCATCGAGCACCATGGCCAGCATGATCATGCCGGCGCCGGAGGTACCGGCCGTGCCGATGGAAGCCAGCGTCGCCGTGACCACGATGGTGATCATCTGGACAACCGTCAGATCAATGCCGATGCACTTGGCAAGGAAGATGGCGGCCACGCACTGATAGATGGCGGTACCGTCCATGTTGATCGTCGCGCCGAGAGGCAGGACGAAGGAGGAGATTTCGGGGTGGACATCCATGTCATCGCAGCACTCCTTGGTGACAGGCAGGGATGCGACGGACGAGGTGGAGGTGAAGGCAAAAGCGGCTGCCGGGAAAATCTTCTTGAAGAAGGTGCCCGGGGACATCTTGGCGAAGATCTTGACCGACATGCTGTACACCAGCACCACATGAATGGCATAGCCGATGTAGGCAGCCAGAAGCACCAGGCCGAGGGAGCCGAGGATTTTCGGACCCTGGGCGGCAACGACCCACACCATCAGGGCGAAAACGCCGTAGGGGGCGATGGCCAGGATGAAGCCCATGACCTTCTGGGTGACTTCGTTGAAGGAGCTGACCAGATTGCCGAGGGCCTTGCCCTTTTCACCGGCAACCAGAATGCCGCAGCCGAAGAACAGCGCAATCACGATGATCTGCAGCATGGAGGAGTTGGACATCGGGGCGATGGCGTTGGACGGGAAGATGTTCACAATGGTGTCCATCAGGTTCGAGGTCTTTGCCTCGTAAGCCGCGTCTTCCGCCAGTTCCAGCACCGGGAAGGCCCCCTTGAAGACGCTGGCAATGACCAGGCCGATGACGCAGGCAATGGCCGTGGTCACGAGGAAGTAGGCAATGGTCTTCCAGCCGATCTTACCGACCTTGCTGATGTCCCCCATGGAAATGACGCCGTCCATAATGCTGAGAAGGACCAGCGGAACAACAATGAACTTCAGCAGGTTCACGAAGATGTCGCCAAAGGGCTTAATGTACTTTGCGGTGAAAGCACCGGCCGCTTCGGCGCCCATGGCAGCCCAGAAGATCGCACCGACAATAATACCTGCTACCAGGCCGATGAGAATCTTGCCGCCAAGGCCGAGTTTCTTCTTCTCTTTCATACTTGAGTTTCTTCTCCCTTCTTCTGTTTTCTGTTTCGGATTGCTTCCGAAATTCCAAGCATTATTATACATAATTTGTTCAAATTTGTAAAGCGGTATTTGTGGGAAAATCACAAATACCGCTTTCATTTCTTTCCGTTTTTTTGCTCAGCGCTTGTCCCGGTCGACAAAGTGGATGGCAATCAGGGCAACCAGCGCAAACACGAGCATCAGCGCAAACAGCGCGGCCCAGTTTGTGAGGATATTGGCCTCGCTCACGGCGAATTCCGCATTCTGGTTATACTGCCCGGACCACTGCAGGAAGGTGTCGCGCGAACCGCTCTGTTCCATCTGCCGGATGAGTTCCAGAAGGGGCTTTTCCCCCATGTACTCAATGTCGCGGAACTTGAAGATGGTGTTCCAGAGCGTCACCATGGGCAGCTCGTTATACCGGCCGATGGCGCAGAGGCTGTTCAGCCCCCAGTGGGAGATGGTCAGCACCCGGATGGATTTGGCAAAGCCCTGCAGATCAAAGAAGCCGCCGGAAAAGACCAGCTGGAAGATGAGCAGAAAGGGCATCACCGTCATGGCCGTGGTGGTGTCCCGCACGAGGCAGGAGACCATCAGCGCCATCAGGTCGGCGCAGTAGGTCACCAGGAGAATCGTGATGCCGATGTCCACAATGCCCCACTGTGTAATCACGCCCTGCTGGGGAAAGCGCACCTGCGTGAGGTTGCAGATAAAGAGCGTCACGCCCGTCTGGGCAAGGCAGAGCAGGAACTGATAGATCATATGCGCCGAAAGATAGGAGGCGGCGTGCAGCCCGGCCCGGTGCTCGCGCTTGAGGATGTTGCGCTCCCGGCAGACCACCTGGATGGAATTGAAGAATCCGTTCCAGATGCAGACGCAGACCAGAGCGAAGGCCCCGGTGAGGGTCCCCTCCTGGGAGACGAAGAGATTCTGCCCCACCACAAAGGTGACCACACCCGCAATGACGGCGCCCATGGGCAGGACCTTCCAGTCGCTCTGATAAATGAACATGCGCAGGAACTTGCCAAGGTAGATGCCCGTCTGGGCAAAACGGCCTCTGTGCTTTTCCTTTTTCATGCGGGCTCACCTTCCTTCTCCGGTGCGGAGGATGCGGCGTCGGGGCCGGGCTGCGCTTCGGCCGGCTGCTCTGCAGCGGGTTGCGCTGCACCCGGCTGCTCTGCGGCGGGAAGTTCCCCGGCTGGCTCCTCTGTGGGGAGTTGCGCTTCGGCTGGCTGATCCCCGGCGGGATGCTGCGGGCCTTCCGCGGTCATGCGGGCATAGCGGGCAATGAACTCGTCGGCAAGGCCGTCGCCGCCTTCCTCCTTGCGGTTGACGCTCATGACAATGCCCTCCATGCTGTCCTTGCCGAAGAATTCCCTGGCCTCCTGCGGAGACCCGTAAAACGCCAGGCGGCCCACACGGCCGGAGTCGCGGCCCAGAACGATGACCTTATCGAAGAGATCGATGACCCTGTCCGGGGTGTGGGTGATGACAATCACGATTTTCCCAGTGTCGGCAACCTCACGCAGACGGGTGAAGATCTCGCGGGCGATGACGCCGTCCAGGCCGGAATCCGGCTCGTCCAGGATGAAGAGTTCCGGATCCACCACCAGTTCCATGGCGATGGAAATGCGGCGCAGCTGTCCGCCGGATTTTTTGGAGACCAGACCCTCCTGCCCGGCCGTCAGGCCCAGGAGGTCCATCACTTCCTTCACCTGATCATGCCGCTGCCGGTAGCGGATGCTGGTCGGCAGGCGGAGGCGGGCGGCATCCTGAACGGTGTGCTCCACGGTGTCATTGCCGCGGACCAGGTTCTGCTGCGGCACAAAGCCGATGCGGTACTTCATGCGGTCATAGTGGCGGTAGACATCCACCCCGTTCAGCAGAACCGTGGCGTCGGCCTGTTCGTAGCCGATGATGGCGTTCACAAGGGTGGTCTTGCCGGAGCCCGAACCGCCAAGCAGCAGCACAAGCGAACCGTTCGGGATGTGGAAGGAGATATCCTTGAGCAGATAGCGTGTCTTCAGGAAGTCCCTTGCGGTGCGTTTGCGCAGATGCACGACCAGCCCGGAGGAGGCATCGCCCCCGGCCTGCGCGGCGGAGAGATCCGCCGGGCGGGTGCCGGCTTCCCAGTCCTCGTTGAAGCTGAAGCCGGTGCGGGGCTGGAAGCGGTTGGAAAAGCCGAAGATCAGCATCGGGAGCCAGGAGGCAATCAGCCAGAGGAAGATCCAGCGCTTCCTTACCCCCATCACATAGGTCAGGCGCAGAAAGATGCGGATTTCATAGACAATCTGCATCACAACGAGGACCAGAACGGCAAGCGAGTAGAAGACGGCCGTCCGGTCGTCGGTGACGGCGGGCTCGATCAGGCTATTGATGTAGATCAGGATCTCCACGACGCCGCAGACCACGCCGTCGCGGTCCAGGTCAATGGCGCTGGCAAGCGCGTAAATGCGCAGCCCGGGGATCCAGGCCATCCAGGGATGCTCCCACTTCATCTTGATCAGCAGTCTCCACAGACCCACAGAAAACAGAAGCCAGCTGACCAGCATATTGATTGTGTTACCCGAAATGCCGGAGATTTCCATCAAATTCCTCCTTCCTCCTTACGGCGCCGTGCAGAAGCGGACAGCGGCACGGGCGAGCTCGGTCGTGGGGTCCAGAAACGGGCCTTCCGCCCGGAGTTCATCGGCCAGCACCGGAAGCTCGGTACAGCCGAGAATAAAGTAATCCGCGCCGCGGCCGCGCAGGGATGCGAGCAGCCCCTCCCAGCAGGTCTGTTCCGGCGGGATGGGCTTCGAGGCTTTCACCACGTCATAAATGAGGTGCATCACCGCCGCCTGTTCCGCCGGGTCCGGATGGAGAAAGGGAACGCCGTGCTCCTCCAGTGCGCGGTCGTAGAGGCCGGTGCGGATGGTGCCGTCGGTGGCGAGGATGGCAGCCGTTTTCCCGGGGTAGCGCGCGGCGCAGGCTTCGGCGGCAACCGCCGGCATGCTCAGGAAAGGAATGTCCGTTTCGCGCTGCAGGGCCGGGAGAAAACAGTGCGCCGTGTTGCAGGGCATGATGATGCAGTCCACGCCGCAGGCCTGCAGGTTCCGCAGGGCGGAAAGCATCTCCGGCACCGGATCGGCGCCGCCGTGAAGGATGGCCGCGGTGCGGTCCGGAATGCGGGCGTTGGAATCGATGATGACACGGATATGGTCATTGTCACAGGCGGCAGGCGTCAGGGCGACGATCTTCCGGTAAAGGTCGGCCGTTGCCATCGGCCCCATGCCGCCGAGAATCCCCAGCGTCTTCATCGGGCCGCACCCCCGGGTCTGCCGCCGCGGCGGAAGGGCCTGTATGGCGAAGAAGGCGCGGCAATGCCCCCGCCGCAGGCGCTGCGGGAGCCGGAAACCGGAACTTCTGCCGGAAAGCCATCAAAAACAGCCATGTCTGTTCTCCCTGTGATCATTACCGTCATTACAATCCTTACAAGCTTACAAAGCGTTGGAAGCGGCAGGATCATCCTGCCGGAGGGTAAGGCCGGAAACCGAGGGGTCCGCCAGGATACGGAGCTGGGAAAGGCCGAAGCGCTCACACAGCCAGCGGACGTTGCAGCGGTGCTGCCCCAGCATCTGCGAGAGCAGATTCGGCGGGACCAGCAGCGTGACCGGCGCCGCTTTGGCGCCGCAGCCGGAGGCGGAAAGCAGTTCCTCGGCCCGGTTGCGGAGAACGCGGCTGCGCACCAGCTCACCCAGCGCCGGGTGATACGCCCCGGCGAGGGCCGCGCCCGCGCTGAGTTCCTCCGTCGGGTTCAGCCCCAGGCGGATGACCGGGATGCCGGCCGCCTCAAACAGGGGCAGCAGACCCGCGCAAACCCGGACGGCGTCCTCCACGGTATGCTCGCGGTACTCCCCCGCCTGCCAGAGCTCCGCCAGGCGTGTGCCCCGCACAATCACCGTGGGATAGATGCGCACGGCGTCGGGCCGCAGGGCAATCAGCTCCCGGGCGGTGAAAAAGGCGCCCTCATCATCGTCCCCCGGAAGGCCCGTCATCATCTGCAGCACAAGCCGGAAGCCGGCTTCGCGGATGAGGGAGGAAGCCTCCCGCACGGCCCGGGCCGTGTGGCCCCGCCCCGCCTGCAGCAGCACCGTATCCCGCATGGACTGGGCGCCGAGCTCGACGGTGCCGACGCCGCAGCGCCGCAGCCGCGCAAGGGTTTCGGCGTCAATGGCATCGGGCCGGGTGGAGACGCGGATCGAGCTGATGGTTCCCGCCGCAAGGGCCGCGGCGGCGGGCTGCAGAAAGCGCAGCTGCTCGCGCACCGGCAGCGCCGTGAAGCTGCCGCCGTAGAACGCCAGCTCCCTCTCCCCGCCGTTCAGGGGGATGGAAAGCAGGCGCGTGAGTTCATTGAAGGGATCGGTCCCCCGGCCACAGGCTCCCTCAGTGCCTGAAGAGGGAGAAGGCCCGGATGCGGTGATCTCATGCTGGTTGCAGAACACACAGGCATGCGGGCAGCCCCGGTG
Organism: uncultured Oscillospiraceae bacterium; assembly: GCA_964495965.1. Taxonomy (GTDB): domain Bacteria; phylum Bacillota; class Clostridia; order Oscillospirales; family Oscillospiraceae; genus Limivicinus. The sequence goes on from CAZBXX010000017.1 coordinate 12,505, forward strand.
GGGAATGAAAACCGGGAGAATACGCCGGCGGGGATTCACGGGGCGGGAACCCCGGCTGTCAGCTTCCGGAGCGCCGCGGCGGCCGCCGCCTGTTCGGCCTCCTTTTTGCTGCGGCCTTCCCCGTCGCCGCCGTAGGCGTCGTTGATGAACACCGCGACCGTGAAACGCTTGTCGTGGTCCGGGCCGCGCTCGCCGGTCAGCTCGTAGCGGATGGAGACGGCCCCGTCCCGCTGCAGAAGCTCCTGCAGGGCGGTTTTGCTGTCCAGCGTGCGGCTGCGGATGACAGCCTCGGCATCGGCGAGGACGAAGCGGTGAATCAGCGCCTTTGCGGGCTCCATCCCGCCGTCGAGACAGACGGCGGCAATCAGCGCCTCCACCATGTCGGCCAGGATGCTGGGGCGGTCCCGGTCGCCGGAAAGCTCGGCGCCGCGGCCAAGCCGCATCAGCGGGCCCAGCTGAAGCACGCGGGAAGCCCGGCACAGGCTCTCCTCGCAGACCAGCTCCGCACGAATGCGGGTCATCTTCCCTTCCGGCAGAGGCGGCGTGCGGGCGTAAAGGTATTCCGCGGCGGTCAGGCCGAGGATGGCGTCGCCCAGAAACTCCAGCCGCTCGTAGCAGGCGGAGTGCGGAAGCCCGTGCTCGTTGGCATAGGAGCTGTGCGTCAGCGCCGTCTGCAGAAGGGTGACGTCCCGGAAATGATATTCAATTCTGTTCTGTAACTCAGTCATAGGCCGGAAGCTGCGGAAGCTCAGTCCCCGCGAAGGCGCATGCTGTCGATATTCGCAACGATGTCGTCAATGATGCCGGACTCGGCAAACTGCTTCGCCTGGCGGATCGCCGCAAAGAAGCTGGCCTCATTGGAGGAGCCGTGGGCCTTGACGACGGGTTTGGAGATGCCGATCAGGGCCGTGCCGCCCACTTCATTGACGTCCAGGGACTTCTTCATGGCGGCCAGATCCTTCTTCAGGACGGCTGCCGCGAGCTTGTTGAACGTGTTCTTATAGAAGACGTCCTTCAGGGCGTGCATCATGTACTTGATGACGCCTTCCGTGGCCTTCAGAAGCACATTCCCCGTAAAGCCGTCGGTTACCGCAACGTCGACGTTGCCGGAGAACACATCCGTGCCCTCAATGTTCCCGACGAACTGAATGCGGCGCTCCCGGTGGGCCTTCTGCAGCAGGTCAAAGGCCTGATGCTGCAGCTCGCCGCCCTTGGTGTCTTCGGTGCCGACGTTCAGCAGGCCGACCCGGGGGTTGGGAATGCCCATCAGCTTTTTGGCATAAAAGCTGCCCATACAGGCAAACTGAAGCAGGTATTCGGCCGTGCACTCCACATTGGCACCGCAGTCAATGAGCATCACGCCGTGTTCCCCTGCCGGGAGAACCGGCGCAAGGGCCGCCCTGCGGATGCCGCGGATGCGCTTGACCGTGAGCGTGGCGCCGGTGAGAAGCGCCCCCGTGCTGCCCGCGGAAACCACCGCGTCACCCCTGCCCTCATGGAGCAGGCGCAGCGCCACGGCCATGGATGAATCCTTTTTCCGGCGGGTGGCAGTGCTGGGGTCGTCCTCCATGGTGATCACCTCGCGCGCGTCGACCACTTCAATGCCCTCGGGGACCGGCGCCGGCAGGCAGGCATGGACGGCCTCCTCCTGCCCCACCAACACAAGCTCAACCCCCAGCTCCTGCCGGGCGCGGAGCGCGCCTTTGATGATTTCCTGCGGGGCGTGATCGCCGCCCATGGCGTCAATGATGATTTTCAAGCGCTTCATCCTCCTTCTGCATCATGGAAAGGACTTCCCTGCTGCCGAGAAGTCCGTCAAGAATCTCCAGAGACCGCCGGGAGAGCTCGGCGTTTTTGTTGCGCTTGCCCTTCACGCGGTAATCCAGAGAACGGATAATACCAAAGTTGATGTTCATGGGCTGAAAGTCGCCCACACTGCCCTGCGAGATGTAAAGGCCAAGAGCCCCGATGGCCGTTTCCTGCGGAAAGTCCACCGACGGGAGGCCCAGCAGCTCGGCTGCCGTCTCCACCCCTACCAGCAGCCCGGATGCCGCCGATTCCACATAGCCCTCCACCCCGGTCATCTGGCCGGCGAAGCGGAGGCGCGGGTCGGAACGGAGACGGTAATAGCGGTCCAGCAGCGCGGGGCTGTTCAGGTAGGTGTTGCGGTGCATGACCCCGTAGCGGACGAATTCCGCATGGCGCAGGGCCGGAATCATGGAAAACACCCGGCGCTGCTCACCCCACTTCAGGTGGGTCTGGAAGCCGACCATGTTATAGAGCGTGCCGTCGGCATTGTCCATCCGCAGCTGAACCACGGCGTAATCCTCACGCCCGGTGCGCGGATTCTGAAGCCCGACGGGCTTCAGCGGGCCGTAGCGCAGGGTATCCCGGCCGCGGCGGGCCATCACTTCCACCGGCATGCAGCCTTCAAAGACCCCGCTGTCGTCAAAGCCATGCACTTCCGCCTCTTCCGCCGTGACCAGCGCATCCACAAAGGCCTCATATTCCTCCCGGGTCATCGGGCAGTTTACATAATCTGCCGTTCCCTTGCCGTAGCGGGAGGCCAGATAGGCGCTTTCCATGTCGACGCTCTCGAGCGTCACGATGGGGGCCACGGCATCGTAGAAATGCAGGTCGGAATCCGGGCACAGCCGCGCGATGCAGGCGGCAATGGCGTCGCTGCTCAGGGGGCCGGAGGCCACAACCGCAGGGCCTTCGGAAGGGAGTTCGGTCACTTCCTCCCGGATGACCGTGACCAGGGGGTGGGCGCTGAGGCGTTCGGTAATCTCCCGGGAAAAGCCCTCCCTGTCCACGGCCAGCGCCCCGCCAGCCGCAACGCGGTTGTGGTCGGCAGAGAGCAGCACAAGGGAGTTCAGGCGCCGCATCTCTTCCTTCAGAAGGCCCACGGCGTTGGTGAGCTCATCGCTGCGCAGGGAGTTGGAGCAGACCAGTTCCCCGAAGCCGCCGGTATGGTGGGCGGGGGTCAGGCGCTGCGGGCGCATCTCGTACAGGGTCACGGGGATGCCGCGATTTGCAAGCTGCCACGCGCACTCGCTGCCCGCAAGGCCGGCGCCGATCACCGGGACGGGCGTCATGTCTCAGCCCCTCCGGAAGCGGACTTTCCGCCTTTCTTACCGGCAGCGCCGGTCTTTTTGCCGGTTTTGGCCGCGCCGGTTTTGGCGGCGCCGGATTTTTTCGTGCCGGATTTCGAGGCGGCTTTCTCCTCTTTCTTCGGATAGCGGCGCTTCTCCTCCGGCACAAAGGCCGGGCAGGCCTCGTTGATGCAGAAGGACTTCAGCGGCCCCCTGCCGGCCCGCTTGAAGAGGGTTTTGCCGCACTGGGGGCAGACCGCCTTGGTCGGCACGTCCCAGGTGATGAAGCCGCAGTCGGTGCCGCGTTCACAGGCATAGAACACATAGCCCTTTTTGGAGGTGCGCTTGAGGATGCGGCTGCCGCATTTGGGACAGTTGCCGGGCATCTCCACCACGATAGGCTTGGTAAAGGTGCACTCCGGGAAGCCGCTGCAGCCCAGGAAGTGGCCGAACCTGCCCTTTTTGACCAGCATGGGGCGGCCGCAGACTTCACAGACCTCATCACTGACGATGTCCGGAACCTTGACGCGCTGCCCGGTCATGGCGGTCTCGGCCGCCTTCATTTCGGCCTCAAAGCCGTCATAGAACTCCTGCAGCACGCTCTGCCAGCCGACCTTCCCGCTTTCAATCTCATCCAGGCGGGATTCCATGTGGTTCGTGAACTTCAGGTCCACAATGTCGGTGAAGTGCTCTTTCATCAGGTTGGTGACCACCTCGCCCAGCGGAGTCGGCTTCAGATACTTGCCCTCCTTGATGACGTAATCATGGGCGGTGATGGTGGTGATGGTCGGCGCGTAGGTGGACGGCCTGCCGATGCCCTTTTCCTCCATGGCGCGGATCAGGGTGGCCTCAGTGTAGCGGGCGGGCGGCTGGGTAAACTGCTGCTCCGGCACCGTCTTATCCAGCAGAAGCGCCTCGCCCTCCTGCAGGGCGGGCAGGCGGCCCTCTTCGGCCTTCGCCTCGTCATCGCTGGCTTCTTCATAGACAGCCGTATAGCCGGGGAACACCGGCACCGAGCTCTGCGCCCGGAACTGGCAGCCGGCGCTTTCCACCTCAACGGCAAAATTGTCGTAAACGGCGTTGGCCATCTGGCAGGCCGTAAAGCGGCCCCAGATGATGCGGTACAGCCGGTACTGCTCCTGCGTCAGATCTTTCCGTACCCGGTCGGGCGTCAGGGTGACGTCGGTGGGGCGGATGGCCTCGTGGGCATCCTGTGCCGACGCCCTGGTCTTGTAGACCCGCGGCGTTTTGGGGCAGTATTCCGGCCCGTAGGCTTCGATGATATAGGCCCGGGCCGCCGAGACCGCCTCGTTGGAGAGGCGGAGGGAGTCGGTACGCATATAGCTGATCAGACCCACGCTGCCGACGCCGCTGATTTCCACGCCCTCATACAGCTGCTGCGCCACCGACATGGTGCGCCGCGGCGTCATGTTCAGGCGGCGGGAGGCCTCCTGCTGCAGGGTGGAGGTGATGAAGGGGGGCGCCGGGGAGCGCTGTTTCTGGGTCTTCTTGACCGAAGTCACGCGGAAGGGATGATCCTGCACGGCGTCCGTAACGGCTTTCACGTCCGCCTCGGAACGCAGCTCCGTTTTTTTGCCGTCGCGGCCCCAGAAGCGGGTACGGAATGGGGTGTCGCCGGGGCTGCGCTTCAGAAAGGCGTCCAGCAGCCAGTATTCCTCACTCTGAAAGGCGCGGATTTCCTCCTCGCGGTCGCAGACCATGCGGGTAGCCACGGACTGGACCCGCCCGGCCGAGAGGCCGCTGCGGACCTTCTTCCACAGCAGCGGGGAAATCTCGTAACCCACAATGCGGTCCAGCACACGGCGCGCCTGCTGCGCGTCCACCAGATCCAGATCCAGGTCCCGCGGGTGCTGAATGCTCTCCGTGACAACCTTCTTCGTGATTTCGTTGAAGGTGACGCGGCGGGCCTTTTCATCGCTCAGGCCCAGCAGTTCCTTCAGGTGCCAGGAGATGGCCTCTCCCTCACGGTCAGGGTCCGTCGCCAGATAGACGGTTCCGGCTTTTTTGCTGGCCGCCTTCAGTTCCTCAATCAGGTCCTTTTTCTCCTTCACGGGGAGATATTCCGGCTCAAACCCCGCCTGCACATCAACGCCCAGGCGGTTCTTCGGCAGGTCACGCAGGTGACCCATGGACGCGGTAACCCGGTAGTCCGAGCCAAGATACTTTTCAATGGTCTTTGCCTTGGACGGCGATTCCACAATCACCAGATCCTTTGCCTTTGCCATTTGCTTTCTTCCTCACTTATCTGTCAGATATTCAGGCTGAAGTACCGGCCGGGTTCCCGGCGGACATAGCCTTTAATTTCCAGCACCGTCAGCTGCGCCAGCACGCGGGACATAGGCAGGCCCGAGCGCGCGGCAATCTCGTCCACATGGGTGGAAGGGGGTGAAATCGCCGCAATCAGGCTGAGCTGGTCGGCGCTGAGATTCTGCAGCTGGGCACGCAGGCTCTCCGCCTTTTTCGCCGAGCCCGCTGTCGGCGCGGGTGGGGGCGGGGCGCTCTCAGATCCCGCCGCGGGTGCCAGCGCATTGTTTTCCGGCCGCCTCCGGGGCGGTGCGGCAGCCGTTCCGGCAGGAACGGATGCCTCCCGTGCCGTGTCGGCCGCCGCGGAAGCAAGATCCGGAAACCGCAGACTGTACTCCTCCAGCACATCGGACGCGCAGGTGACGAGCTTGGCACCTTCCTTCAGCAGGGACAGCGTGCCCGCCGCGTTCTCGGCGTCGGCATTGCCAGGGACGGCAAACACGTCCTTCCCCAGCTCGGCGGCTTCCGAAACAAAGAGCCGGGTTCCGCTTTTTTCCGGGGCCTCGACCACCACCACGCCGTCAGAGAGCGCGGCGGCAATGCGGTTGCGCTCCCGGAAAAAGTGGCGGAACTGCTCCTTCCCCGGCGGGTATTCGCTTATCACCGCGCCGCCTGCGGCAGCCATTCTGCGCGCGGCCGGCCACCGGCAGGCCTCGTGTGCCGTGCCCAGCACGCCGACTGCGGGCCTGACCGATGAGAGCGCGCCTTCCGCAGCCGCCTCATCCGCGCCGGGCGTCAGCAGGCTGAGAACCGTGGCGCCGGATTCGGAGAGCTGCAGCGCGAGTTCCCGGCTCATCTTCACCCCGTAGGCGCTGGCCCGGCGGGTGCCGATGACGGCAAGCACGGGCGCGGCGTCAAAATCCGGAAGCACACCCTGAACCAGCAGCACGGCAGGCGGCGTTGCCGTCCGGCGGAGCCGGTCGGGATAGGCAGGGTCCGTAACGGGCAGCACCTGCAGCTTCTGCTCCCGGCAGCGCTGCAGCGAAAACTCCGCCGCTTTCAGGTCCCGCATCTCCAGCGCTTCCGCTTCCCGGGGCGTAATCCCCCTGACGCCGTGAAAGGCATCCGCGGGAGCAAAGAAAGCCCCTTCCGCATCGCCGGCTTCCCGGAGGACGGCCGTTACCGCACGGGGGCTGAGATTCAGCAGGGAAAGCCAGAGCCAGTATTGCAGCTTGTCCACAATGTCACCTCCGGTTCAGGTGCGGTCAGCGGGTCATCTCCCACATCAGCACGGCCGCTGCCACGGCGGCGTTGAGCGATTCGGCCCTCCCCCGCATGGGGATGATCACTTCGCCGTCGCAGAGCCCGCAGAGCTGCATGCTCAGGCCGGAGCCTTCGCTGCCGATGCAGACCGCCGCGTGCCGCAGCGAAACCTCACGCACGTCACGGGCCTTTTCACTCAGAGCCGCGGCATACAGGCGCAGGCCGTGCGCGCGGCAGAAACCCGGCAGGTCATCCCGGCCCATCTGCAGCACGGGCTGGCGGAAGAGCGCGCCCATGCCGGCCCGGACGGTTTTCGGGGAAAAGAGATCCGCGCAGCCTTCCAGCAGCACGACGGCGTCCAGGCCGAAGGCGTCCGCCGTGCGCAGCACCGTGCCGACGTTGCCGGGATCCTGTACTCCCTCCAGCACCAGCACCGAGGAGAGTGCGGCGGGTGCGGCAGCGCATTCCGTCTCCGGCATGCGCACGGTGAACAGTGGCCCCGGGGAATTGCCGAGCGGAGAGACATAATCAAAAAGCCCCTCTGTCAGCAGCACCTCTTCCGGGAAGGGCGGAAAGCCTTCCGGGCGCGTACCCTTCCAGAACACGGTTTCCACCTGTGCCCCGGAGCGCAGCGCCTCCTTCAGGAGTTTTTCGCCGTCACAGACATACAGCCCTTCGGCACGGCGCAGGGTGCCGTCCCGCGAGAGCGCCCGCAGGAGCTGCACCCGCCGGTTCTGCCGGCTGGTGAGTGTTTCCATTCCCGCTTACAGAAGCGCGATGCCGGCTTCCTCGCAGAGGCGGACGGTCTCCGCATCCCAGATGGAGGCCTGAACCTCGCCGATGTGGGCCTTGCCCAGCAGCAGCATGGACACGCGGGACTGGCCGATGCCGCCGCCGATGGTCAGGGGGAGTTCACCGTTCAGAAGCATCCGGTGATAGGGCAGGCCGCGTCGGTCATCGCAGCCGGCAAGGCGAAGCTGCCGGTCCAGAGATTCCGGATTTACCCGGATGCCCATGGAAGAGATTTCCATGGCGCAGTCCAGCAGCGGATAGTTGAAGAGAATGTCGCCGTTCAGGCTCCAGTCGTCATAGTCCGGGGCGCGCCCGTCATGGCGCTGCCCGGAGCGCAGGGTGCTGCCGATGCCGATGATAAACGTGGTGGGGTGCTCCTTCAGCCAGGCGTTTTCCCGCTGCTTCGGCGTCAGGTCCGGGTAGCGGTCTTCCAGTTCCTGCGCCGTCACGAAGGAGACGTCCCGGCTCAGCTTGCCGAGCGGCTCCAGCTGCGGGTAGATGGACTGGATGGTGTCCTGGGTGTCGCAGATGGCGGTGACGATGTCCATCACCGTGAGCTTCAGGTAGTCCAGATTGCGGTTCTCGGGGAGAATGATCTTCTCCCAGTCCCACTGGTCCACATATACGGAATGCAGATTGTCCAGCTCATCCTCGTCGCGGCGGATGGCGTTCATGTCCGTGTAAAGCCCCTTTCCGGGGAAGAAGCCGTAACGCTTGAGCGCAAGACGCTTCCACTTGGCCAGAGACTGCACCACCTGGGCGCGGTGCTCCGGCGCGTGGAGAATGTCAAAGTCCACAGGGCGCTCGTAGCCGTTCAGGTTGTCGTTGAGGCCGGAGTTCTCCTCCACAAACAGCGGGGCGGAGACCCGGTAGAGGTTCAGCAGGGCGCCCAGCCGGTCTTCAAACAGACGGTGAATCAGGCTGATGGCCTTCTGCGTGTCGTACATGCCGAGCAGGCTGCGGTAGCCCTCGGGAATGACGGTTTTCATACAATAACACCTTCTTTGTCTTCAGGAGTGCATGCCCTTATCCGGGGAGGCCGGAGGAGTCCCCTTCGCTGAGGATTGCCACGATCTTCTGATAGCAGTCCTCCGCGTGCCGGCGGAAATTCTTCTCAATCTCCGCCGCCTGCCCGGCATCCGCGCAGAGCAGCCGCAGGGAGAGAATGTCGCTGATGCCGTCATTCAGACGGAGCTCCACCGTGCAGCCGGTCTCTTCCACCCCGTGTTGGGCGGTGATGCTGTTGTCCCGCTGCATCCGCGCGGCCTCGCGGTCCGCCGTCATGCCGGCATGGTAACGCACGCTGTAGGGCAGGCTGCTCTCCAGCGCTTCCGCGGTGATGCGGCCCCGGTCGGTAATGTGGCAGTAATCCTCTTCCATCAGCACCTGGCCGCTCTCGCACAGTTCCTCCAGGCAGATGGTGAAGTCAAAATAACTGACCACACCGTCCTCCTGGCAGAGGAGCATCAGATCCTCGCTGCCGATTTCCCCCGGAAGCCTGCGCAGCAGAAACAGAATGAGAATCTTCAGGTCCAGCGGGCTGAAGACGTATCCGTTTTCTTCCATGGTATTCTGTCAGCTCTTGAGGACAATATCCACTTTGTCCTTGTAAATGCTGTTGGCCGGGATGACGCCGCGCACACAGGACGTGGGGTAAATGTTGCTGTTGCGGCCGACCACGGTGCCCGGATTCAGGACGCTGTTGCAGCCGACTTCCACGCAGTCGCCCAGAATGGCGCCGAACTTTTTGCGGCCGGTCTCGATAAACTCGCCGGGCTGCTTGACCACGACCAGGGTTTTGTCGCTCTTCACGTTGCTGGTGATGGAGCCTGCGCCCATATGCGCCTTGTAGCCGAGGACGGAATCGCCGACGTAGTTGTAATGCGGCGTCTGAACGTTATCGAACAGCACCACGTTCTTGAGCTCCACGGAGTTGCCCACCACGGCGTTCTTGCCGACAATGGCGCTGCCGCGGATGAAGGCGCAGTGGCGGACTTCGGCGCCGTGGTCGATGATGCAGGGCGCCCCGATATAGGCGGACGGGAAGATTTTGGCGTCGTTTGCAATCCAGACGCCCTCGGCCGGATGGGCGTACTCCTCCGGCGGCAGGGTTTCGCCGAGCTTCAGAATAAACGACTTGATCTCATCCAGGACTTCCCAGGGATAGGTCTTGCCCTCGAAAAGATCCTTCGCGATGGTTTTGTCAAGATCCAGCAATTCGCTGATGGTTACCATAAAAACACCTCCGGTGTGTTGATTACAGATTTTTGGCCGCGGAAGGGTCCGCATATACCGTCACATTCCGCGGCAGCTGCAGAAAGGCCGCCGGAATGACGCTGTCATCCCGGGCATAAAGCATGCTGAAGGTCGCCGGGGCCTTCTCCTCGCCGACCGAAAGAACCAGAATGTTCCGGGCGGAAACCAGGGGACGGATCCCCATGGTGAGGGCCCTTTCCGGCACCTGCCCTTCCGGGAACATCCAGGCATACTGACGGCGGGTTTTGTCCGTCAGTTTCTGGATGCGGAAGCCGGTATCCCACTGGGTACCGGGTTCATTCATGCCGATGTGGGCATTGTTCCCCAGACCCAGCACCGCCAGGTCCAGGCCGCCGGCGGCTTCCAGCGCCGCGTCGCAGTCCGCCGGATCCCTGCCGTCCAGCCAGAAGCAGGCTTCGGGCGGGAGGTCGGTGCCGGAAAGGAAACGCTCTTCCAGCTGGCGGCGGAAGCTGAGTGCCTCCGGCACGTCCAGGAACTCCGCAGTCTGAAAGAAGCGGGCCTTTGCAAGGCTGAGGCTCCCCTCCCGCACCTGCTGCGCCAGCAGGTCCCACAGGGGGAACATGGTCCGCCCCGCGGCAAAGGTCACAGCAGCATCGGGCTTCTCCCGAAGCAGAGCGCAGACCGCGCCGGCAGCCTCGGCATAAAGCGCCTGCCACTCGCGTACCAGTGTCTTCATCGATGAATCTCCCCGCAGGCCGGCAGATTACTTCTGCTCCGTCAGGAGCTTGCTGAGTTCGTCCATGAAGGTGTTGATGTCCTTAAAGCTGCGGTAAACCGAGGCAAAACGCACATAGGCGACCTCGTCGACTTCCTTCAGGCGCTTCATGACCATTTCGCCGATCTCCACGGTGCTGACTTCGCGTTCCAGCTTGCCCTGCAGTTCCTGCTCGATTTCATCGGCAATGGCTTCGAGCTTTTCCAGCGGGACCGGCCGCTTTTCGCAGGCGCGGACCATCCCGTTGATGAGCTTGACACGGTCAAAAGACTGGCGGAAGCCGTCCCGCTTCACCACCACCAGGGGCATGCGCTCGATGGTCTCGTAGGTGGTGAACCGCTTCTGGCAGGAAAGGCACTCCCTGCGGCGGCGGATGGTGGTAAAGCCATCGGCAGGGCGGGAGTCAATCACTTTGCTTTCGGTGTATCCGCAAAAAGGGCATTTCATGGCATTTTCCTTCCTTCTCCAATGAAAGTATGGTCCGGCCTCAGAGCCGTTCCCTATATTCTATAGTATTCATATTAGAGAATTATAACATAGCCTTTTATCCATTTCCATAGGAAAGTTTGATTTTTTTAAAGATTGGCCGAAAGTCCACAGGCCGGCAAAAAAGGGCTGCCTCAAAGCCAAAAAAAGAGGCTGTCCCAAAACAGCCTGTCACTGCAAAGCAGAACGGATGATCACATCACCGGTCCGGGGACCGGTCCTCATCATGACAGGTTTTGGCGTTTTGAGACAGTCGACTCAGGTTTGGCAATCAGCAATTGAAGCAGCCGATTCAGGTCCGGCAGTCAGTATTTGAAATCCGGCATGTAGTGCTTGTAGAACTCCTCGTAGCAGATGTTATGCTCCATGATATACGTGGCGGCTTCCACGCCGACATAGCGGTAATGCCAGGGTTCGTCCCAACCGGTCAGCAGGAGCTTGCGGGTCGGATAGCGCTTGATAAAGCCGTACTTCGCGCAGTTTGCATCCAGCCACTCGTAGAATTCCTGATTCATGTTTTCATAACCCGGGTTCTGGTTGCGCTGCCGGTCCCAGATGTCAACTGCGAGGCCGAGCTGGTGCTCGCTGCTGCCGGGATACATGACGCGCTTCTTGGCCTGCTCAGCAAACTCCTGATACCGCGGGTCCATGTAGTCCATGTTGCCGGAAAGGGCGCTGGCCATGGCGTTGAACATCTGCGTCTGGTAGGAGTAGGTGCGGTAGGCCGCGGCAATGTAGGGCGTGTACCCGGCATCCTCCGCCGCATGCAGCAGGGCATTCAGGTACGGCAGGGCGTCCACATCAAACATCATGTATTTGGTGCCGTCAATGATGGCGCAGACCGGCTCAAATGAGGAGGGCAGGAGGAACTCGGTGTCATCGTTGACCATGCGGTACTGCGCCGCGGTAATGTCAATCTTCGGCCAGCCGTCATCCACTTCCACCACTTCCGGCGTAGCGTTCGGATCCGTGTAAACATAGGTATCGGTCTGCACAAAGCCGCCCTCGGCACCGCCGAGAATAATCTCGTTGCGGCCGTTCACGCGGGAGACCACAATCCCTGCCAGCACAATCGTCAGAAACGCCATGCACAGCAGCCAGCCAACTTTGTTCTTCAAACGCGGTCTCTCCTTCCATCAGCATTCCCGCTTCCCTCTGCATCCCGCGCAGCGCGGGCAGCTCTGCACGGTTTTGGAATTTTACTACATTCCGCCTCCGGATTCAAGTATAATCCGTGAATTCTGCCCCGCCGCCGGCTTGGAGGCCGAACAGACGGCAGCCGTTTTCCAGCGTAATACGGGCGGCCTCTTCCGCGGTCAGGCCCTTCACTTCCGCAATCTTTGCGCAGATGTAGGAGAGATTCCCCGGGTCGTTGCGCTTGCCGCGCATGGGGACCGGCGGCAGATAGGGGCTGTCCGTCTCCACCAGAATGCGGTCCGGCGGGCAGACCTGCAGCACTTCAATGGCTTTGCGGGCATTTTTGTAGGTGACGGGCCCGTCAAAGCCCAGGTACCAGCCCAGCTTCAGCAGTTCCGCCGCCATCTCGGCGCTGCCGGAATAGCAGTGGAACACACCCCTCAGGTCCGGGTACTGCCTGACGATCTCCAGGCAGTCGGCATGGGCCTCGCGGTCATGGATGATGACGGGTTTGTCCAGGGAAAGCGCCAGCTTCAGCTGACGGTGAAACAGGGCCTTCTGCTCCTCTTTGCGGCTTGTGTCCCAGTAATAGTCCAGGCCGATCTCGCCGATGGCAAGGCACTTCGGATGCCGCGCCAGCGTGCAGACGGTTTCATATCCCTCATCCGTCAGGGTGGCAAGGTCCTCCGGATGGTATCCGGCGGCAAACCAGATGAAGTCATGACTCCCGGCAAGCTCAGCCGCCTTCCGGGTGCTATCCGCATTGCAGCCGGGATTCAGAACGCACTCCACACCCGCGTCGCGGATGCGGCGCAGCATCTCTTCCCGGTCTTCATCAAAAGCCGCATCGTCCAGATGGGCGTGGGTGTCAAAATACATGGCAGGAACTTCCCTCCCGGTTCAGCCGAATAACTGTCGCAGCGTTGATGATACCACAGACAGAGAAATCCTGCAACCGTTCCGGCGGCTGCAGGATTTGAAGCATAATCATTTTCTCTTTCTCAGACCGGGCTGTATTCCGCGAAGACCAGATTCTCCAATCCCGGCAGCTGCGCCAAGGCGGCATAGAACTCTTTCGAGAACTCCTTGCCGTCAAAGTCGAAGCCGACAACCATGAAGGTCCCGAGCCGGTCGGTGAGGAAGCGAAGGAGGCCCGTGATGTTCGAGTAGGTCGCGCGGATGGCGGTCAGGCTGCCGTCCTCGTTGCGGAAGACCACGTAAAGGGGCTTCCCCGCATACTCGGCAGGCAGGGTGTAGTTCATGCTGATTGTTGCTTTTCCGCCCAGTTCCTCCAGCGTCTTCTCCCCTTCCAGAGCGAGCACAACATACTGCGCTTCCGCGGGGGAAGCCGCATCCGTGCTCGCGGCGGGACTCACTTCCGCCCAGATCAGGGGCGCATTCGGAGTTTCCTCAACGGTTGCTACGAGCGGAACAGGGTCAGGATCGGGGTCGGGCGTCGGATCCGGAGTGGGATCAGGCGTCGGATCCGGAGTGGGATCAGGCGTCGGGCCAGGAGTGGGGTCATCGTTCTGGTTTACTTTTCCGATGGTCACTGACCCGGCGCCGGAGCCGCCCAGAATGCCGCTGCCTGTAAAGGTCGTGCCCGTCTGCGCCGCTGAGCCGGCAGGGTTAACCGGCTCCGCATTTCTGACGTAGGAAACCCGAATCAGACAGATATCGTCAGCCTTAAGGCTGTCCAGGTTCTCCAGCGCATAGAAGTCTGTATGGAGGATGCCGCCTTCATCTTTGCGGAGCACTTCCACCACGACCCAGTACGGGTCACTCGAAGGATTCTCCTGCTGAATCTCAGTCTTCAGTTCTGAAAGCTGCAGGGTCCAGACTCCTTCGCTGCCTTTTACCGCAGTAAGGGTCGTCAAATCCAGATTAACCGTCTCCTGTATTTCTACAGTTTTGGAACCATCCCGATTGTGAATTTCGTGAAGCTTTGCCGCCACAACCGGGATCTCTCCCTCGTTTGCGTCCGCCCTCGTCGCTCCGGACGGCCGCATATGCAGGGGTGACTGCGATACCGGAAGCAAACCGGCGTAGTCGTACACCAGGCCGCCGAAACCGGTTGAAAAGCTGACGCCGCCGGCCGTTGTGCCTGCTGGAATGATGTAGATGCCGGAGTCAAAACAGATGGTGCCGCTGCCGCTGATGGCACCGGAAATCTCCTGCGCGTAGGTGTCGCTGTATTCTGGGGTAGAATAATACTCTCTCTGAGACAGATGGAGGTTCCCGTCCACCTTCGCAATCTCCAGCTCAGAACCGTTGGGGAGCACTACGGTGCTGTCGCCGGCATTGCTCAGTCCGGATACCGTGACGGCACTGCTTTCAACATAGACCTTGCAGTCTTTGATTTTGAGCCCTTTGACCGTGCTGCTTCCTTTGCCGTTATCCTCAAGCAGAAGCTCATTAGCAGAAAACGTGATCTCGGAGCCGGCGGTGACCCCCGGATTCTCCGCAGAGACCGTATTCAGTGCACCGGGGTCCTTCACAAGAATCTGATCCGCCGTGATGCTGCCGCTGCCGGACAGGGTGCCAGGTTCCCCGCTTACGGTCACGAGTCCGTCCTTCACGGAATAGCCATACGAATTTTCTCTTTCCTGCCCGAGGCTTCCTCCTTCTTCCACAGTCAGCTTTCCGCCGTCCGTCACATTGAGCTCGGGCTTGAGAATTTCATATCCGATACTCTTCAGATTCTCCATCAGGATTGAGGCGCCTTTCTGGATAATCAGCGCCGCCTGCTGAGCAATGGTCAGCTTGCCGGTAATCTCCACCACATCTTTAAATTCGTCCTCTGTATCCGTCTTGCATCCATGTTCTGTGCCGTGATAATAGGTGACACTGGTGACGTTCCCTTCCTCATCCTTCACCGGCTTTGCACCGGTACCGATGAGATGAAGACTGGTGCTCTCGGGCATGACCAGCGTAACCCCTTCTACAGTATATTCCTCGTCCAGAATACCGGGAACCGAGCCGTTCTTCAGCAGATAAGTTCCGTCATTCTGTTTGACAAACACGGCCACGCTGCCCTCGTCATAGACGTCGGTAAAGGTCAGCAGTTCCAGGTTCCCCTCCAGACTGTCTACCAGAAGAATCCCCGTCCCGGCAATCCGGACAGTTCCGGAGCCGGAAATTGAGCCAACGCGGTTGAGACCGGCGGCAAGTATGGTAATGTCGCCATCCGCGCTCAGGTTCTCGGTGCCGGTATGATTCACCAGTGTGTAGTAGCTGCCGTCTTCATTATAGGAGAAGACAGTGGTTTCCGCCTGTCCGCCGTTTTCTCCATCACCTTCGCCTGTTCCCCTGGTCGGAGATTTGGTGTCCTCACCCGCGGGTTCCTCGGGCTGGTCTTCCTCCTGATCCTGCATCTCCGTCCCTGAGGCGGAGAGCGTGTCAACGGAAGCCGTCGCTATGGAAACGGAGGGAAGCTCCCTCACTGCCGGGGAAGAGTTTTTCAGCAAGGATCTTGTTTCAGGCACGGCCAACGGGGTACTCAGAAGCTCAGCCTCCTCCGCGGGCTGTAATTCACCCTCCTGAGCCGCTTCGGTCACAGGCTGCTGTTCATTCACTGAGGCTGCCGGTGTTACCGTGACATCCGTCCCGTTATCCTCTTCAGCTGCCGGAACCTCCGCAGCCGGTGTGCCGGGTTCATCAGAGGACGGATCCCCTGCCGGGATCCCGGAAGCAGCGGAAGCCTCCGCCCCGGGAATCTCTGCCCCGGAAGCATCGGAAGCAGCAAAGGAAAGCTCTAGAACCGCGGCAGGCATCTCCGCTGCAGGGATTTCAGCTGTCTGAACTTCTGCAGCGGCAGGTTCCACCGCAGCAGGCGCCTCCGCTGCGGCAGGCGCAGACGCTGCAGAGGCGACGTCACCCGTGGGCGCAGCCTGAACAGCAGCCGGGGCGGCTTCCGTAACAATCGGGGCGGCTGCAGAAACGGGGGCAGTTACAGGTGCCGCTTCTGCAGCTGCAGGCGCAGCAGGCTCAACGACCTGCGTCGGAGCCTCGGCCGGGAGCGTCTGCGGTTCTTCCGTTTCCGCATAAGCCTTTCCGCTGAGCGTGACAGCAAGAAGGGACGCCATCACTGCACCGCTTAAGTTTTGGAGCCATTTTTTCATACTGAATCTCCCCTCAGAAACGAACGTACAGGTTCATTCCATCCATCATGAACTGAAACGGATCTTTGTACCTTTGAGGTAATCAGACCGGGCTGTATTCCGCGAAGGCAAGGTTCTTCAGCACGTCCAGCTGCGCCAGGGCGGCATAGAACTCTTCCGAGAACTCCAGCCCGTCAAAGTCGAAGCCGACCACCATGAAAGTCCCGAGCCGGTCGGTGATAAAGCGAAGGAGGCCCGTGATGTTCGAGTAGGTCGCGCGGATAGCGGTCAGAGTGCCGTCCTCGTTGCGGAAGACCACGTAAAGCG
>CAZBXX010000018.1:0-10118 GCA_964495965.1 uncultured Oscillospiraceae bacterium
CGATAGTCCGGTCATTTACGGCGTCCGGGTAGAGACTTCAAATCCATATTATTTGTTTATATCGAACATCTGTATGCAATTAACAGGAGAAGCGTGACGGTTGCCGCCTGAGATGGCTGTACTATATCAGTATGAACCCAAAAAGTCAAGCAGAAAAATGGGCGTTTTCCACATTTTTTGCTACAAAAATTTGTACAGTTTCAACAATTGAATCAGCACCTCTCTTCAGCCCGCCGGAGCGTTTCACACCGGCAGTTCAGCCGCAGTGAACTGCAGGGAAACCACGGAACCGGATGCCGGTTTATATGGTAACACAGCTGAAAATCATATGGCGGCTACTTGAAGAACAAAAGGCATTTTGATATACTTTCAGCGTGACCGAAGGGAGGAGAATACCATGACGGTGCAGAGAAACTGGCAGGAAGAATTTGACGGAAGAGTGGCGTGGATCCGCAGCCTGGTCGAGAGCGCCGGGGTAAAGGGAATTGTGTTTGGCAATTCCGGCGGAAAAGACAGCGCACTGGCGGGCATCCTCTGCAAGGCGGCCTGTGAGAATACCGTCGGCATCATCATGCCCTGCGCCTCCAGCCGCAACTACGGTGAGGACGCCGAGGACGGCCGGGCGCTGGCAGAACAGTACGGCATTGAGACCCGCGTGGTCGATCTGACAGCAGTGCGGGAACGGGAACTGGAGGCGCTGAAGGGCGTTGCAGAACTTAACAGTGCCGCCGTTACCAACATTGCGCCCCGGCTGCGTATGACAACGCTCTATACGATTGCTGCGGCGGAAGGACGCCTGGTTGCCGGCACCGGGAACCGGAGTGAAATCTATATGGGATACTTTACCAAGTGGGGCGACGGCGCCAGTGACTTTAATCCCATCGCAGACCTCACGGCGACCGAGGTCTTCGCCTTTCTGCGCTGGCTGAAGGCTCCCCTGCACATTGTACAGAAGGCGCCGTCGGCTGGCCTGTACGAAGGCCAGACCGATGAGCAGGAGATGGGCGTGACGTACCGCGCTATCGATACCTGGCTGCAGGAGGGAACCGCGGAAGAGGCGGATCTTGCCGTAATTGAGCGCTACCATTCCCGCAGCGAGCACAAGCGGAATCCGATTCCGACCTATCGTTAAATGGAGAAGGGATCGCAGAATAACCTGCGGATGGTCTGGGGATTTCTGAAGGGAAGCAGACTGCTGTTTGCGCTGAGCATGCTGTTTTCGGCACTGGCGGCACTGGCGGACATGGTTGCCCCCCAGATTGTCAGAATCACACTGGACAATGTTCTGGGCAGCGCGCCAACGGATACGCTGCCCGCCTTTGCCGTCCGTCTGATTGCCCGGGCAGGCGGCGTTACGGTGCTGCGGCAGCACATCGGTTGGCTGGCGCTGGCGCTGGTGGGGGTCGCGCTTGTCAAGGCCCTGAGCCAGTATGCCTATGAGGTCAGTAAGACGGCGGCGGCCGAAACACTGGTAAAAACCATCCGGGACCGTCTGTTTTCCCACATCGAGCGTCTGCCCTATGCCTGGCATATGAAGCACCGGACCGGTGACATTATTCAGCGCTGCACCTCGGACCTTGAGACGCTAAAGAACTTTCTGGCGGAGCAGATGACCAACCTGATCCGGATTGTGATTCTGCTGGTGCTGTCGGTGGCCTTTATGCTGGGGATGAACGTTCAGCTTACCCTGATTGCCATGCTGCCGGTTCCGGTCATTGTTTTGTATTCTCTGTACTTTCACAGGAAGATCGGTGAGGCATTTCTGGACTGTGATGAGAACGAAGGCGTGCTCTCAACCATGGCGCAGGAAAACCTGACCGGGGTGCGCGTTGTGCGGGCTTTCGGGCGGGAAAAGGACGAACGCGACCGCTTCGAAAAGCAGAACCGCTACTATACCGGCCTGTGGATGAAACTTGCCCGGCCGCTGGCGACGTTCTGGAGCGTGGGTGATGTGCTGTCCGGCACGCAGATCCTGCTGACGGTGGTCTTCGGCGCACGGCTCTGCATCCGGGGAGAAATGGGATCCGGCGCCTACATCGCATTTCTTTCCTATTGTGCCATGATGACCTGGCCGGTGCGCATGCTGGGCAGGATGATCTCAGAGATGAGTAAGGCGGGGGTCTCGCTGGACCGCATCCGCTACATTATGCAGTCCCCGGAAGAGCAGGATACCGGCAGCGGTCTGACGCCGGATCTGAACGGTGATATCGTGTTTGATCATGTGTCCTTCTCCTACGAGGGCAGCGGTGAAGTACTGCACGACCTGAGCTTTACGGTGCCGGCCGGGACCACGCTGGGGATTCTGGGCGGTACCGGCAGCGGCAAATCCACCCTGATGCTCCTGTTGGACAAACTCTATGATCTGCCGGAAGGGCAGGGGAGTATCCGCATCGGGGGCACTGATCTCCGGGATATCCGTACCGGTCATTTGCGCCGGAACATTGGCATGGTGCTGCAGGACCCCTTTCTGTTCTCCCGGACCATTGCGGAGAATATCAGCATCTATGATGAGACACTGGGGATAGACCGCATCCGGGATGCGGCCCGGGCGGCCTGCCTCGATGAGACCGTTATGGGTTTTGCCAAAGGGTATGACACCCCGGTGGGGGAGCGGGGCCTTTCCCTGTCAGGCGGGCAGAAGCAGCGCACCGTCATCGCCAGAACGCTCAGCCAGAACGTCCCGATTCTGGTGTTTGATGATTCTCTTTCCGCGGTGGACGCCGAAACCGACGCAAAGATCCGCAGTGCGATTGAAGCCCGCTTCGGCAGGGCCACGGTGTTTCTGATTTCTCACCGCATTCCCACCCTGTCGAGGGCGGATCACATTCTGGTGCTTGACCACGGACGGATTCTGGAGCAGGGAAGCCATGAGCAGCTGAAGCAAGCCGGCGGGCTTTACCAGCAGATCTGCGAGATTCAGTCCGGCGCCAGGGAGGCCGCGGTATGAAGCGCTGCAGAGAGAAGCGCTTGCGCTTTTTCGGAATCGGGCGGATTCTCGGCAGGCTTCAGGCTTACCGCATTCCGCTGCTGCTGATGCTGCTGACGAGTGCCGTCGGAAGCATGGTGGATATCGGCGTTCCGCTTTTCCAGCGGTTTGCGCTGAACCGCTTTGTGGCGCAGGGCAGCCTGCGGGGGCTTCCGCTGTATCTGTTGCAGTATGTGGCGGTAATTCTCTTCAGTGCCCTGATGAACTACATCAGCTGCATGTACGGCATGAAGATTGAAGTGGGCGTGGATATGGATCTGCGCAACGAGGCGTTCGCCCATCTGCAGACGCTGTCCTTCGCCTATTACAACCAGAACAGCGTGGGATACATTCATGCGCGCGTCATGAGTGATACCCAGCGCATCGGGGAACTCTGCTCCTGGACGCTGCTGAACGGGGCGTGGCAGGGATGCTACCTGCTGGGGGCCATTGCCGTGATGCTGCTGACGAACGCAAAGCTTGCCCTGCTGGTGATTGCCGTACTGCCGGTGACAGTGCTGCTGTTCAGCCTGTTCCAGCGGGAACTGACCCGCGTGAACCGGCAGATCCGCGAGGTCAATTCCCGTATTACCGGCAACTTTAACGAGGGCATTACCGGCGCGCGCACCGTGAAGAGCCTGGTGGTGGAAGACCGGATGGAGCGGGATTTTGTGCAGGACACCGCAGAAATGCGTTTCAGAAGTGTCCGGGCGGCCAGACTGCGGGGCCTCTTCAGCGGGACCATGCACTTCGCCTCGTCCCTTGCCATTGCCCTGGTGCTGTGGAAGGGCGGCTACATTGCCGAAACCGAGGTGGGCACCTTTTCCATGTTCATGTCCTATGCGCAGGGAATGATGGAGCCGGTAAGATGGATTGTTGATGCGGTCGGGAGCCTGGTTACCACACAGGTGAACATTGAGCGCCTCTGCAATCTTCTGGAAACCGAACCGGATGTGAAAGACAGCCCGGAAGTGATTGCCCGTTACGGCGACAGCTTCCATCCGAAGCGGGAGAACTGGGAGCCGATTACCGGCGACATTGAATTCCGGGATGTGAGCTTCCGTTATCCTGACGGGGAAGAGACGGTGCTGGAGCACTTTAACCTGAAGATTCCCTTTGGAACCAACCTCGCCATTGTGGGTGAAACAGGGGCGGGAAAGTCTACTCTGGCAAGTCTCATCTGCCGATTTTATGAGCCGACCGAAGGCAGAATCCTGATTGACGGCCGGGATGCGCGGGAGCGTTCCCAGCTGTGGCTGCATTCCGCTATCGGCTATGTGCTGCAGACGCCCCATCTGTTCTCCGGTACTGTGCGGGAAAACCTGCTGTACGGGAACCCGGATGCCACGCAGGAGCAGATTGAGCGCGCGCTGGAGCTGGTTTCGGCAAGGGAACTGGTGGAAGGGCTGGAACATGGCCTGGATACGGAAGTGGGCGAGGGCGGCGACCTGCTCTCTGCCGGTGAAAAACAGCTCATCAGCTTTGCCCGTGCCATTCTGGCGGATCCGCGTATTCTGATTCTGGATGAAGCCACGGCGTCTGTGGATACCCTTACCGAGCAGAAGATTCAGTCCGCCATCGGCACGGTAATCCGCGGGCGTACCTCCGTCGTCATCGCGCACAGGCTTTCCACTGTCCGCAATGCAGACTGGATTCTGCGGGTGGAAGACGGAAAGATTGCGGAACAGGGCACCCATGACCAGCTGATGGCGGCCCGAGGGGGCTACTGGAAGCTGTACACCAGACAGTTTGAAGAGGAAGAAACCCTGGGCGTGCTGGGCTGAGCGCGCATCAGGATGAAAACAGAACAGCATAACCGGAGAAGAGATCATGCCATTTCAAATTCTGAAAACCGATATTCTTTCCCTGCGCTGTGATGCCATCATCAATCCGACCGATGAGAGCTTCAGCGGCAGCGGCGGTCTGGACCTGCAGATCCACCGGGCTGCCGGCCCGGCGCTGCGGCAGGCCTGTGACCGGCTGGGGACGCTTGGCATCGGAGAGGCTGTGCTGACGCCTTCTTTCCTGGATTCCTGCCGGGCGATCATCCATACGGTTTCACCCTGGTGGACGGAGCGGGAGACGGACCTGCAGAGCCTTCGCGCCTGTTACCGCAACAGCCTGCAGCTGGCCACGGACTATCAGTTTGAACGCGTGGCCTTTCCGCTGATCGGCAGCGGTACCAGAGGGTTCCCGAAGGAAACGGTGCTGAGTGTTGCTGCCGAAGAGATCAGTGATTATCTGAACCGTCACGATGATGTGGAGATTCTTCTCGTGATCCGCGACCGTTCGGAATTCCAGCCGGATCCTGCGCTGCTGGCAGAATTGGACCGTTACATCCTGTTTGTCGGGTACAGGGAGCAAAAACAGGAACAGCCTGAGCAGAGTTTTCAGGAACGGAAGAGCAGAATAGAGGAGCGCAGGCGCATTGCAAAGAGGCCGCCCCGTTCTCAAAGGCGGGAATGGGAAGCGCTTCACGTGGCCAGCACCGAAAGCTTCCCTGCCATGACACAGGAAGACGGCGAAGCAGAAGCGGAAGAGACGGCGATGTCGGCACTTATGGAGCCGACGCCTGCCCCGGCAGCAGCGGCGCCGGTCTTTGAGCAAAGTACGGCAGGACATTTTGAACCGGACCGCGCACCCGTTCTGGATGAAAGCTTTTCGCAGATGGTGCTGCGGAAAATTGACGAAAAAGGCTTCCGGAAGGATGCGGACTGCTACCGCCGTGCGAACATCGACCGCCGTCTGTTTTCCCGGATCCGGAGTGACCGGAACTATCATCCCAAGAAGACCACTGCGGTTGCCCTGGCGGTGGCGCTGGAACTTCCGCCGGAAGAGGCAAAGGAATTGCTGATGAAAGCGGGATACAGTCTTTCCCACAGTATTCTTTTTGATGTCATTATTGAGTACTGCCTTGTGAACCGGAAGTACAACATCTTTCAGATTAACGAGCTGCTCTTTGAATATGATCAGCCGCTGCTGGGGGGATAAGCGTACACGGCGTGTTTCATGTGCTCTGGAGCCCTGCCCGGATTTTCCGGGCAGGGCTCCATGCTGCCTTGCAGGATGGGAGATCAGCGCCTGCTGCGCGCTTTGTGATCCTTTTTGATTCTGCTGCTCCAGTCCGCCGCAATCGGCGCGCCCATGCGCTGCGCGCAGACGGTTTCCGACACGGAATGAAAGGCAAGTTCGGTTCCCTCGCTGTCAGCCAGGTAATCCACGGCACGGTCGCGCCGGATCCCGATTCGGCCCGCGGTTTCAACGGCGTCAATGTTGGCCGCCAGAAACAGAAATTCCCAGCCGTATTTCTCCTTTTCGTGTTCAACCTTGCGTTTGATCTCGTCGCTGGAATAGTAGTGGCTGGCGTTCTCCAGGCCGTCTGTCATGATAACGAAGGTGGTGAACTCCGGTACGTCTTCGGGCCGTGCGTACTTGTGGATGTGGACAATGTGGTCGATGGTGTTGCCCATGGCATCCAGAAGCGCCGTGCAGCCTCCGGGCATGTAATCGCGCTCCGTCATGGGCCGGATGTCGGCGAGGTCAACGCGGTCGTGGATGCGGTCAATCCGGGTATCAAAGAGAACCGTTGTGACATAGCATTTGCCGTCCACTTTCTTCTGCCGCTCGATCATGCTGTTGAAGCCGCCGATGGTGTCGCTCTCCAGCCCGCTCATCGAGCCGCTGCGGTCCAGAATAAAGACCAGTTCCGTTATGTTGTTTTTCATAATGCAAAACCTCCTGTACTGATTGGATGACATCAGCATAGGAGGTTTTTGCCTGTTATGGGTCGCTTGCAAAGCGACATATTTTCTGTTCAAACAGACGGAAACGGCGGGGTCAGATCTGGATGGTCAGCACGTTGAGCCCGAGAATGTTCTGATACCGGATATCTTTCGCCATACTGTAGATCATCCGGATGCCGATGTTCTTCTCCGGAGCATCCGTGGCGAACATGGCAGCGCGTTCTTTCGGGTCAAAGGGAATGCAGTCGTCCCGGATCCGCAGCAGAACTCCGCCGTCTTTGTACACAACGCGGATATCTGCCGTGTGGTTTTTCCTGTCCTTTGGGAAACCGTGTTCCACTACGTTGCCGGCAAGCTCTTCCAGCGCAAGGCCTGCCAGCGTGGCCCGGCGCGCGTCAATGCCCTTTTCCTCACAGAATGTCTGGACCGCGAGGGCAATGGTGACAACCTCCTCCATGTTCTCCACTGTCAGGTCCAGCCTGTCCTGATCCGGAACGCCGAAGTCCGAAGGGATGACCATGAGTTCTTCCAGATTCCGGGGAAAGCCGCGGTTTTTCAGCCAGGCATACAGAACGATGACCAGCGTGGTTACAACGCCGTTGAGAACGTTGGCGATGTAGACGCCGTTCATTCCGATCAGCGGAACCAGCAGTGCGGAGAAGCCCGCCACACAGACGACGCCGTCCAGAACGGAAAGGATGTGAACCAGCGCCTGCTTGTCGGAAGCCTGCCCGTAGCATACAAAGTGCATGCAGATGACGCTGAGCGGCATACACAGCGGCAGAATGCGAAATCCCCATACGGTCATGGCAAAAACCGGTGCTGAGGCGTCACGGTAGAACAGCCGTGTAAAGGGAACAGCCAGCAGAATGATGAGCAGGGAAACCGTGCCCATAAGAGGCAGAAAACGGCGGAACATGTTGCGCATCACATCCGTCAGGGTACGGCGGTCTTCTTCACCGATACTGACGCTGATGAGCATGCGGGAAACGGCGACCATACCGCCCGGGATGGCCCAGAAAAACCGCAGGATTGAATCAGAAGCGGCAAAAGCGGAGAGCCCCGCACTGCCGACGCAGGAGGTGATCAGCGCATTCACGATCAGGCCGCGCAGCGTCTGGTAGCCGTTGGTCGCTGCGCCGGCGATTCCGATTTTTACGATGCTGCCGCATTCAGACCAGGCAATATCCTGAAAACGGATGCGCAGCATGGATCTCCCGGAAAGAAAGTACTGTGCCTCCGCGGCAAAAAACGCCCACATACTCAGCGATGACGCAAGGGCAAGCCCGAATGCCCCCCAGCGCAGGAGACCCACAAAGAGAACGTTCAGGACAATGTTGACAACGATCAGCACAATACTGGCAGCCGCGGTCCGGCGGATCTGGTTTTCCATGGACAGGAAGGCGGAGAGCTGATTCCCCAGAAGAAACGGAAGCACACCCACCGCCTGGCCCAGAAGATAATGGTTAAAGACGGGCCGCACGCGCGCATCATGCGCCAGAAATCCGGTCAGATTCAGGACGGGCAGAAGAACCATCAGCAGAACAAAGACGGCTGAGATCAAAGCGGAGAGCGTAAGATCCAGAGAAAACAGACCCTGCAGTTTTTCCGGCTGGTTCCGGCCCATGTAGTTGCCGCACAGAAATGTTGCACCGGCAAACAGCAGAATGCTGATGGCGCATAACAGCATGTTGACCGGCCCGTAGAGCGCAATCGCACTCATGGCAAGCTCGCCTACATAATTGCTGGCGAAGAGACTGGAAACAATGCCGTTGACTGCGGTAATAGCAGAAAGCAGAATCTGAACGGGAAGCAGACGGTACAGCAGCTTCGCCGTGATCCGGTCATCCGGCGCTACATCGTTCGGCGTTCGCCGGAGAGCATCATCCGGCAGATGCGCTGAGGAATTGTTCATGACACTCGGATTCCTTTCGGAGAGCTGAACCTATTATACCACTGCCGGCGGTCCGAGACAATATGCCGGCAGGCTCCGTCAGGTGGAATAATCCGGAAGCGGTCCTATAAACTTTTCGTTGACCGGAGGCGGCCCGGCGGTTTATAATACCACTTTGGAAGCGGCGTAAGCCGGACTTCCGTAAAACAGCCCACAGCCGAAGGGAGGCATGAAAAGCGGCGGGGTATGTTAGCGCCAGGACCGGAAACGGTTGACGAGGGTTGGTGGTTGTCGAAAGACTCGGCGGATGCCGCCACGGCACGCAGTGGGCCGTGAGAGGGAAAGAAAAAAGCGGAATCAACACCGTAACAGAGCTTCCCTCAGCACTGATAACAGTTCAGAGCATAAGGAGCGTAAAAATAATGAGAGTTGTCATTCAGGAAAACTATGAAAAGATGTGCAAGTGGGCTGCAGACTATATTGCGGACAAAATCCGCACCCACAAAGAGGACCGGCCTTTTGTGCTGGGCCTTCCCACCGGCTCCAGCCCCATCGGTGTATATAAAGAGCTTGCCCGGCAGAATCAGGCCGGAGAACTCTCTTTTGCCAATGTGGTGACCTTTAACATGGACGAATACCTTGGCCTGCCTCATGAACATGACCAGAGCTACTGGTACTTCATGCACGACAACTTCTTTGATCATCTGGTTGACATGAAGCCGGAAAACATCAATATCCTCAACGGCATGACGGATGATCCCGAAGGTGAGTGCAGGCGCTATGAGGAAAAAATAGCTTCTTACGGAGGCATTGACCTTTTCATGGGCGGCATCGGTGTGGACGGGCACATCGCCTTCAATGAGCCTTTCACCTCGCTTGCATCCCGCACGGGCGTTCGGAACCTGACCACCGACACCCGCATTGTGAATTCCCGTTTCTTCGGCAATGATCCGGAAGCGGTTCCCGCGCAGGCGCTGTCAGTAGGCGTCGGTACGGTAACGGATTCGAAGGAAGTTCTGATCCTCATCAACGGCCACAACAAGGCACGGGCCCTTGCGGCGACCGTGGAGGGCGGCGTCAGCCACAAGTGGACCTGCTCCGCTCTGCAGATGCACAACGGTGCCATCATTGCCTGTGATGAAGCCGCCTGCGGCGAGCTCACAGTGGACACCTACAAATACTTCCTGGACATCGAGAAGAAAGAGAGACTGTAAGCATGGGCAAGTATTTCGGAACGGACGGATTCCGCGGAGAAGCCAATAAGGACCTGACCTTTGAGCACGCGGTCAAAATCGGCCGCTACCTGGGCTGGTATTATGGCGCGCGGCAGGGGAAGAAAGCCAAGGTCGTGATCGGCAAGGATACGCGGCGCAGTTCCTACATGTTTGAGTATGCGCTGTGCACCGGTCTCATGGCCAGCGGCGCCGACGCCTACATCATGCATGTTACCACAACGCCGTCTGTGGCATATATTACCCGCGTGGATGACTTTGACTGCGGTATTATGATCTCCGCA
>CAZBXX010000018.1:10128-28709 GCA_964495965.1 uncultured Oscillospiraceae bacterium
CGCATCTCACAATCCCTTTTACGACAACGGCATCAAGCTCCTCAACGGCAGCGGCGAAAAGATGGACGAAGAGACCATCCTCAAGGTGGAGGACTACATCGACGGGAAGGTCGAAATCCCCATTGCCGAGCGGGCGGACATCGGCCGCACGGTGGACTATGTTGCCGGAAGGAACCGCTACATCGGACATCTGATTTCCATGTCCAAATACAGCTTCAAGAACGTGAAGGTCGGCCTGGATGTGGCAAACGGCGCGGCCTGGCAGATTGCGAAGGGTGTGTTCGACGCTCTGGGCGCGAAGCTGTACGTGATGAACGATCACCCGGACGGCACCAATATCAATACCGACTGCGGCAGCACCCATATCGAGCATCTGCAGAAGTTTGTGGTGGAAAACGGTCTGGATGTGGGCTTCGCGTATGACGGCGATGCCGACCGCTGCCTCGCGGTGGATGAAAAGGGCAACGTTGTCACGGGCGACCATGTTCTGTACATCTACGGCCTGTATATGAAAGAGCGCGGAAAGCTCCTGAATAACAAGGTTGTCACGACGGTGATGTCCAACTTCGGCCTCTACAAGGCGCTGGACAAGGTCGGCATCGAATATGACAAGACCAAGGTCGGCGATAAGTACGTCTATGAGAATATGGTCCAGACCGGAAACCGCCTGGGCGGTGAACAGAGCGGGCATACCATCTTCCTGAAGTATGAGACGACGGGTGACGGTATTCTGACGAGCCTGAAGATCATGGAAGTGATGCTGGCAAAGGCCAAGCCCCTGAGCGAGCTGGCGGCGCCGGTGGTGTTCTACCCGCAGGTTCTGAAGAACGTGCGCGTGAAGTCCAAACCCGCCGCGCAGAATGACCCGGACGTGCAGGCTGCCGTGCGGAAGGTTGCGGACGAACTGGGCGACACCGGGAGGATTCTGGTGCGGGAGTCCGGTACGGAGCCTGTGATCCGCGTGATGGTCGAGGCCGGAACCAAAGAGCTCTGCGAGCAGCATGTCGACAGCGTCATTGAGGTGATCAAGGCCAAAGGGCACCTCGCGTGACAGGCCGGGCAAACAGCAAAAACACATACAGAAAAGGGGCTGCCTTTGCGGGCAGCCCCTTTCCGATGATGAAGCCCTGCGCGGCGAAACACCGGCGGCTCTAACGGGAGTTTTGATTGTCAGAAGCGGTACAGGCCTTTCTTACACGCCGCGGAAGCAGAACGTGAAGCGCAGGTTCTGTCCCTTCGGCAGCAGATACTCGGGGTGTGTCTCGGCGCCCCAGCTGTCGTCTCCGCCGACGCCCATCTGCTGCAGCGCCACCCGCACCACGCTGTGGTGAACGGGCGGAAGCTCGTACTCGTGAGCGGCGTTCTCAATCTCGTGGGGCGTCCAGGGCAGGACGTTCACCGAGAGGTTCTCGCCCGAGAATTCCACACCGCGGCCCCTGCGGTCCAGCACCCGCAGGCTGCGGACGCCGCAGTGATTCCCGGATTCCTGGGGGCGCGGATAGTGGGCCAGGCAGTCGGTGACCTTCTTTTCCCAGATGCCGAGGCGGGCACCCTCCTGCCGGTCCGCATAGGTTTCCTCTGGCCCGAGGCCGTACCAGCGGACGCGGTCAAAGTCAGCGTCAAATTTGAACAGCATTCCGAACTCCGGCATGTCGGGGAGGCCGGGAACGGCGTCGCAGGCCAGCGTGGTCCGGAGGGTGCCGTCGCCGAAAACCTCGTACTCCACGGTACAGCTGCTCTCCGGTGCAGTGGGCATGTAGTAGGTGTAGCAAACGGAGACACTGTGTTCATGTTCCTCCACCCTGGGAGAAAGATCCCATACGCCTTTGTGTTTGCCGGTAACATAGAGGCTTGCGATCTTCCACTGGGCGTAGCGCTGGGGCATGCGGTTGCCATGGTCGTTGTCAGTGGGGGTGCGCCAGAAGTTCGGCATCGGCACCTGCTCAATGAGCTCCTTCCCGCCGTAGACATACGAGGTCAGCCCCGGCGTCAGTGACGAAAACTGGGCGGAGAAGTGCTCGCCCCGGACACCCAGGTTATGCCTGCCGTGCACCACGGTCAACGGTGTGGTGCAGGGGGCTTTGGCTGCGTCGGTTTTGCGGGGCAGGACGAACTGCTCCCAGGCGATTTCATGCCCGGCGGGAGCCCAGAGTTCATTCCTCTTGAGGGAGAAGGAAACGGTAAGGGCAAACTCCGGCTCCGGCTTTCCGAGGCTGCGGACGGCTTCCCGGCGCAGCGCGATGCAGTCCAGGAACTCCTGCGGCCAGTTGAAGCGTTCTTCCGCCTGCGCTTCCACCCAGACCGGTACTCCCCGGCGCAGGATTTCCAGACCGTTTTCCTGCAGGATGATTTCGGAGCGGAAGACCCCGGTCGGGAGCGAAAGAAAGTTGTTCTTTACGGTAAATCCCTCAGCATCGCAGCGGATGCGGATGTCACGGTAGTTGTACTTTACCTCCTGCATCTTGGGCGAGGGCTCCCGGTCGCCGCCGTAGACGATGCCGTTGCCGCTGAAGTTATAGTCGGTGGGACGCTCGCCGAAATCCCCGCCGTAGGCCAGAAACCACCGGCCGTAACGGTTCTTCTTCCAGATGGTCTGATCCACATAGTCCCAGATGAAGCCGCCCTGATAGTGAGGTTCCCGCTCTGTCAGATCGGTATATTTATGCATGGCGCCGCAGGAGTTGCCCATGGCGTGAGTATACTCGCAGCAGATCAGGGGCTTTTCGGGATGCTCAGCCAGGAAGGCTTCGATCTCCTTTACCGGGGTGTACATGCGGCTTTCCAGGTCGCTGGTCTCGGGATAGCTCCGGTCCCAGGTGATGCCCTCGTAGTGCACGGGACGGGAAGGATCCAGCCGGCGGAACAGCGCCGCCATGTCGCGAATAACGCTGCCGCCGTAGGACTCGTTCCCGCAGGACCAGAGAATGACGGACGGATGATTCTTGTCCCGTTCAAAAGTGCTGCGGACCCTGTCCAGAAGCAGGGGGGCAAACTCCTGATGATCCTTCGGAATAATATAGTCCTGATCCGCCTTGCCGCGCAGAACCGCGTCCCAGCTGCCGTGGGTTTCCATGTTGTTTTCATCCATAACATACAGTCCGTAGCGGTCGCAGAGTTCGTACAGGGCCGTCTGATTCGGATAGTGCGAGGTGCGGATGGCGTTAATGTTGTTACGCTTCATGGTGATGATGTCTTTTTCCAGTTCCTCCCTGCAGGGGACGCGTCCGAAGACCGAGCCGAAATCGTGCCGGTCAACTCCGTGAAAGACCAGCCGCTTCCCGTTCAGGAGCAGGATGCCGTCTTTGATCTCAACTCTTCGGAAGCCGACATCCTGCCGGATGAACTCGGTTGTCTGCCCTTCGGTGTCCCGCACCTCGATCTCCAGAGTATAGAGAAACGGTGTCTCAGCGCTCCAGAGGACGGCCTCCGGTACCCGTAAAACAGCAGAGAAGCTGCCGCCTGAGATCCCGGAAGAACAGCCGGCATCGGAACCGTCCGGTCCGTGAAGCCGGAGATGCAGGCTGCCGCTGCCGCGCACTTCCGCCGAGAAGCGGAGAGTACCCTCAGAGAAATCTTCATTCAGTTCCGCCTGGACAGAGAAATCGGTAACCGCCGTTTCCGGAACCAGATACAGGAACACGCTGCGGAAAATACCGGAAAAGCGGTAAAAGTCCTGGTCCTCAAACCAGCTGCCCGGCGTCCACTTCCAGACGCGGACGCTGAGCCGGTTGACCCCTTTGCAAAGAACATCACTCAGCCGGAAGTCCGCCGGCGTAAAGCTGTCCTCACTGTAGCCGATGTACTGCCCGTTCAGCCAAAGCGCAAAGCCGCTCTCCACGCCCTGAAAGGAAATACAGACGTCATTGCCGTGAAAGTGCTCCGGCAGCGTGAACTCGCAGACATAGTCTGCCACGGGGTTGAAGACCGTTGGCATTTCGCCCGGCTTCAGTTCCTCGTTTGCGTCCCAGGGGTACTGGGTGTTCACATAGGCGGGAACGTCATAACCCTCCATCTGGATGTGCGCGGGAACCCGGATCTCCTCCCAGCCGGAGACGTCATAACCGGGTGCCCAGAAGCCGTCCGGCGCGGCCGCGGGGTTCTTTGCATAGTGAAAGCGCCAGAGACCGTCCAGCGGCATACGCAGCGAACTCTCCCCGACCTCCGCCTCGGCGGCATTGCGGTACGGGACAAAGTCTGCGCGGGCTGGAAGCCGGTTGTCTGCGAAGACAGAGGGGTTCTTCACGATGGCATCGAAGTCAAAGGTATTCATAGCGTAAAAGCCTTTCTGATTCTGTGGGGTCAACGGTTAACGGGCGACTGCTGTGGTGTTTTCCCGGAGACGGAAAAAGAAAAACCGGGGTGTGAAAAGCGAGAAAGGAATGGAAGGAAAGCGCACTAAGAGTTTACCGGGGAACAGCTAGCAGATGCAGGCACACGCTCTCATATTCTCCCAGCCCCTGAGGGAGCGGGAGTCCCGCACTCATCAGTGCATCCGAGGGATAGACGCAGCCGCTTTCTTCGTCCCGGTACAGGATGCCGGACTTTAAGCCGCGCGGAAAAATATAAACGGGCAGCATGTTTCCGTGAACTTCCTGCAGGACGGCGAAAACCAGTGCCTCGCTCCCGTCTTCCGAGACAAAGCTCCAGGCACAGGCCGGGGCGGTGACGGGATCACTGAGGCGGTAGTACAGCCCGTTTTGAATCAGTGGGGCATACCGCCGGAACGCTGCCAGTTCTTCCGGGATGGCACGGCGCTCTTCTTCACGGAGCAGAGCCGGATTCAGCTCATAGCCGAATGTGCCGCTCATGGCCACGTGCGAGCGGGTCTGAAGCGGAACCGTGCGGCCGGTCTGATGGTTTGGACAGGCGGACACATGGCTGCCGACGGCGCTCACAGGGAAACCGAAAGAGGTCCCGTGCTGGATGCGCAGCCGGTCGATGGCGTCGGTGTTGTCGCTGCACCAGATCTGCGGACAGTAGTACAGCATACCGGCATCAAAGCGCCCGCCGCCGCCGGCGCAGCCCTCGATCAGCAGGTCCGGATACCGCCGGTTCAGCCGCTCCAGAATGCTGTACAGCCCGAGAATATAACGGTGCAGCACCGTTCCCTGGTCGGGTGTTTTGTGGGAGAAGACATCTGCAACGGAGCGGTTGACATCCCATTTCAGGTATTCAATGTTTGCCTGATCCAGAACGCTGCAAATGGCCCCGAAAAGATGATCACAGACATCTGCCCTGGAGAGATCCAGCACCAGCTGATAGCGCGAGCGAACAGGCGCTTTGCCGGGAATCGCCAGAACCCAGTCCGGATGAAGCCGGTAAAGCGCACTCTCTTCACTGACCATCTCCGGCTCCATCCAGATACCGAACTTCAGGCCGCGGCGGTTGACCTCCCGCACCAGTTCTCCAAGTGTGCACACCAGCTTCTCCTCATTCGGCGTCCAGTCACCCAGGGCGCGGTTATCATCCCATCGGTTCCCGAACCAGCCGTCGTCCATGACCAGCATGTCCACGCCCAGGTTTTTCGCCTCGTCCGCAAGAGCGAGGATGCTGTCTCCGGTAAAGTCAAAATAGGAGGCTTCCCAGCTGTTCAGCAGCACCGGGCGGACCGTGTCGCGGAACTTCCCGCGGCAGACATGTCTGCGGATGCAGCGGTGCAGGCTGTGGCTGAGACGGGCGAGGCCGGCTGCCGAGAAGCTCATCAGTACTTCCGGTCCGGTAAATGCTTCGCCCGGCCGGAGCGGCCAGGAAAACTGCTCCTCTGCCAAACCCATCTGAAGACGGGTCTGTCCGTACTGGTCCACACCGGCTTCACAGCAGAAGCCGCCGCTGTACACAAAGTGCATTGCCCAGCACTGCCCGGCATCCTCTGTGCAGTTGCGCTCGGCAAGAATGGCAAAAGGGCTGAACTGATGTGAGGAATAACCCCGCCTGCTGCCGATTCGTGTTTCGCCGGGCAGGAGAGGGCGGCGGTCAAGACTTCTCTCCATGGCGTGCCGGCCGGAAAAGCTGAGCAGATCATACTGCCCCGAAACAAAATCCATGCAGGCGCTCTGCAGCTTTTCAACTGTCAGGACGTCCTTTCCCTCATTTTTCAGCTCAACTGCGCGCACAATCACATCCGGCTCCGGCAGGACGCCGTAAAGCAGTGTCACCTGCAGGTTCAGGCGCGAATCAGCCAGGAAAACCTTCAGGGTTTCGGCCCCGTCGGCAGCGGCGTCTTCGGTATATACGGCAGGCAGACCCTCAAGCACGGGCAGGCCGGGAATGATTTCGTAGCCCTGATAACGCAGGTCACATCCGAAGGTGCCGTTTCCATCGCGAAGCACCAGCATGGGGCTGCGGTAATCGCCGCTTCCCTGAAAAGGGAACTCCTGCGGAAGGGCATCGAGAGAATAAGTACGGTCAAGACCGCTGTCGTAGGGGTTTCCGGAAAAGCCCCGGTCGGCATAGGTCAGCAGATAGTCCGCATTGCCCGTTGTGCGCGGGCCGTAATACAGATGCAGCAGAAAGCCGTAGGAATCTGCGAGAAACTGATAGCTGCTGTGCGCGGTATCCAGATGAAAGCAGCGGGTTTCAACATCAAAGCGAACAGACATAAACAGGGGCTCCCTTCCGTTCCCGGCAGCCGGGACATGCTTTGCTGATTGTAGTATGCGAGGATCAGAAAGTCAAGGGATAACAGAACCGTTGAATCATGGCGCAGATACTGAGAATTTGACGTTTACAGGAGGTCCGACAGAAAAAACGGTTGTTGGATGGGTGTACTTCTGCTATAATATCATTCCCGGGACTGTGAGAAAAGGCCCGGAATAAGCCACCTCATTCTCGGAGGATGTGTTATGAACGAAGACTTGGCGAGGGATGAGTTTCAGCTTCGCTTTTCCCGGCATGAGGAGGAACTGAAAGGCCTCTTTTTTGAACTCTATCATGGTGACACGCATGCCTGGGAATATTTCTGCGGGATGCTTCGCCGCAGCTGGGAACAGCGGCCGGAAGACCTGAAGGCACTGGACCGCGTCCGGGAGGTGTCTCCCGGGTGGTATGAGGGGCACAGCCTGGTCGGTATGCTGATGTACGTCGATGCCTTTGCCGGGACACTTTCGGGTGTGCGGGAAAAGCTGGATTATCTTCAGGACTGCGGCGTGAACTATCTGCACCTGATGCCCCTGCTGGAAAGCCCCGCCGGCCGCAGCGACGGCGGCTACGCGGTGGCGGACTTCCGGCGGGTACAGCCGGAACTGGGCACCATGGAAGATCTTGAACTGCTGGCTTCCGACTGCCACAAAAGGGGTATCTCACTCTGCCTGGACTTTGTGATGAACCACACCAGCGAAGACCATGCCTGGGCGCGGCGCGCGCGGGCTGGCGACATAGAAGCGCAGGAGCGGTACTTCTTCTACGATGACTGGTCGATTCCGCAGGAATTTGAAAAAAACGTTCCTCAGGTCTTTCCGACTACGGCTCCGGGCAACTTCAGTTGGTGCGAAGAGCTCGGAAAAGTGGTTATGACTTCCTTCTACCCCTACCAGTGGGACCTCAACTATGCAAACCCGGTCGTTATGAACGACATGACAGAGAATATGCTGTATCTCTGCAACCGGGGCATTGATGTAATCCGGCTGGACGCGGTACCGTATATCTGGAAGGAACTGGGCACCAACTGCCGGAACCTGCCTCAGGTGCATATGCTGGTTCGCATCATGCGCATGGTTTGTGAAATCGTCTGCCCCGGCTGCGTGCTGCTGGGGGAAGTGGTGATGGAGCCTGCCAGGGTGGTGCCATACTTCGGCACGGTCGAGAAGCCGGAGTGTCACCTGCTGTATAACGTGACGACCATGGCCAGCACCTGGCACACCGTTGCCACGCGGGATGTGCGTCTCCTGAAGCACCAGCTGGGACAGGTTTTTGCGCTTCCGAAGGAATACACTTTCCTGAATTATCTCCGCTGCCACGATGACATCGGCTGGGGACTGGATTACGCTTTCCTCGCCCGCTTCGGACAGGGTGAGGTACCGCACAAGAAATATCTGAATGAATATCTGACCGGTAAATGGCCGGAAAGCCCCGCCCGCGGAGAACTGTATAATGATGACCCGCGGCTGGGGGACGCACGGCTCTGCGGGACCACGGCGTCACTCTGCGGGGTGGAAGCCGCCCGGTATGAGCAGGACACCGCAAAGCTGGACTGGGCGCTTCGTCTGGATATCACGCTCCACGCCTTTATGTTCACGCTCAGCGGCATACCGGTTTTGTACAGCGGAGATGAGGTCCTGCAGGAGAACGATTACAGCTATCACAACAGTCCGCTGAAGGCGGACGACAGCCGCTATCTGCACCGGGGCAAAATGAACTGGAAAGCGGCGGAAAGGCGTTTGCTGCCCGATACACCGGAAAACAGGATGTTCTCTGCCATCCGCATGCTGGAGCAGTTGCGCGAGCGGCACCGCGTTTTTGACGGGCAGGCGGACGTGTGGCTGACGGAGACCGGAGATGACAGCGTGCTTGGCATCGGGCGCTACCTGGACGGGGAAAAGCTGCTGGCTTTCTTCAGCTTTGCCGGCAGTCCGCGCACAATTTCAAGCCGGGAAGACGGTGTGTTTTACGATCTGCTGGAAGCGCCGGACGGGGCTTCCGGTACCGGCACGGAGGATCCGGAAGGCACAGGGCAGCGCTTCGCTGCGCTGCCGGCAGACCTCGCCGGCATTTCCCTCGAGCCCGGCGGATTCCGCTGGCTGCTCTGTGATTTTAATCGGCAGGCATAATCTGCAGCGATCTGAAAAGAAAGGAAAGAATGATGATGAATCGGGAATCTTCAAGTTCTGCTTCGGTGTTCGATGTGGTCGCCCTGGGCGAACTGCTGGTGGACTTTACCCAGAACGGGACAAGCGAACAGGGAAATCTCCTCTTTGAGGCAAACCCGGGCGGTGCACCGGCCAACGTGCTTGCCATGCTGAGGAAACTGGGACGGCGCTGCGCCTTTATCGGGAAAGTCGGTCGTGACAGCTTCGGTGATATGCTGGCAAAAACCGTGGAAGAAGCGGGAATCGACATCCGCTGCCTCACCCGGGATGCGGACATTCCCACAACGCTCGCCGTTGTACACACGTTCCCCAACGGCGACCGCGACTTCAGCTTTTACCGCAAGCCCGGAGCGGACATTCGGCTTTCGACCGACGACCTGGACAGGGATCTGCTTCGCAGCTGCCGCATTTTTCACTTTGGCACCCTCTCTCTGACGGATGAGCCGAGCCGAAGCGCCACCCGCGAGGCAGTTCGGATTGCCCGGGAAGCCGGGGCGCTGCTGTCCTTTGACCCGAATCTCCGCCCGCCGCTGTGGCCGGACGAAGAAACAGCCCGCCGGGAAATCTCCTGGGGGCTGAAGCAGTGCGATATTCTGAAGATCGCCGACAACGAACTGAGGTTTATGACCGGGGAGGTGGACTTCCATCGCGGCGCGGAACAGCTGAAAACTCATTATCCGAATATTCGGGTTCTGAATGTGACGGCAGGCTCTGACGGAAGCTACTCCCTGACGGACTCCCACTGGGTCTATGAACCGGCCTGCAAGCGCGGCGGCGTCATCGAGACCACCGGCGCCGGAGACACCTTCTGCGCCTGCGTGCTGAACTATGTGCTGGAGCACGGCGCCGACGGTCTTTCCGAACACGACCTGCACAGTATGCTTCACTATGCCAACACAGCTGCCTGGATTGTCACCACCCGCAAGGGCGCCATCCGCTCGATGCCGGAGCCGGAGGAAGTGGAAAAGGCTCTGTAAGACGCCGTTCTCCCAACGGATGCCTTCGAAAGGCGACCGGGCATAGGTATGATTTGGATCGGAAGGCAGAGACCGAACTTTCAGGAATCTCCGGAACGAAGCGCCCATTCCACGCCGCGGGGAAGATACCGGTTCCAGAAGAACCAGTCGTGTTTCCCGGGGCCTTCCTCATAGCAGAAATCAGCCTGCTCGTTTGCCAGATAATGACGGAAAGTCTGATTGGCTCCATACAGGCTGTCTTCCGTTCCGATCGCAAGGTATATTCCGGGGATTTCCTTTCCGGACTCCTTCAGAGCTCGGTATTGCACTTCCGGGTTCCTGTCAGATTCTAAAAGCACGCGCGGGTCCCCGAAAACATCCAGGGTCATCTCAACCGGCATCACACTGTTGTGTCTTTTCCCGGTGTCCGCAATCTCATGAATGACGAGGGCGGAGGAAAGGGCAATGCAGGCCGAGAAGGTATCGGAAAAAGCGAGCGCTGTGTGGATGGCACCGTATCCTCCCATGGACAATCCGGCAATCATGGTGTTTTCCCTGCTTTCGCAGTACCCGAAGACTTCGCGGATATATGCGGGCAGCTCTTCACCGACAAAAGTTGCATAATTGGCCCCGGGATAACCGCGGTCCAGATAAAAAGTATTTCCGACAGCAGGCATAAACACTGCCAGATTGTACTGTTTGGACAGTTCCTGCGCCATGCCGCCATAAAGCCAGTCCGTGTCCGTCCCGGTCAGACCGTGAAGCAGAATTAGAGACTTTGCGGGCCGGTCATAGTGATGTGGATCGAGGATTTCCTCCATCACAAAATCATTGGGTAAAACAAAAGAAAAATTGGTGTGCTGCATAATGGAATCCGCGTGAAACTCCATCCTTCCAGTTGCCATGTCATACCTCCCCGCCGGCCGCATGATCTGCCGGCTTTTTTCGTCCATTATATAAATCCAACAGATGTCCCGGGGTCAGGCTTCCAATTCGTAACAGCTGACGTGAAAGCACAGGCTGCCGTCGGCGAAGAACGTGATATCCTGCGCACTCAGATCGGTACTGATTGCCATGGTGAGAACCTGCTCCCCGTCATTGACGAACACTTCACAGCTGAAGCGATCCAGAATCAGCCGAAGCTTCAGACGGCCATCCCTGTGGTGCACCTTTGCCCGCCGCTGATGTATGACCGCACGCCGGGAGCCGGAAAACTTTCTGTCAATTTTCAGGACGGACTCGTGCGGACGAAAGCTGACGGTAGTCTGGTACAGCTCATTTTTGGCGAAGCGGATCGCAAAGCGGTTATAAAGAGGCGCATCTCCTTCCGGCTCAAGCTCCAGTGTCAGGTCCAGAGCCCGCCCCCGAATGTCCGGAAGACTGAGTTCGCCGTTCTTTATATGGACATTTCTGTGAACCACATTCTTTTTTTGCAGGTTCTTCAGCTCCCGAACCGGCTGCTGATACAGGATGCCGTTACGGACAGAAAGTTCCCTTGGAAGACTCATCTGTCCGAACCAGGGGACAGGCGCTGTGTGCAGGTTACAAGTATCCCAGTTCTGCATCCAGCCGATCATGACGCGTCTGCCGTCGGGAGTGAGGATGGTTTGCGGCGCGTAAAAGTCAATGCCGTAGTCCGCAGCGTGATCTGATTCAACCAGATATCTTCCGGTATCTTTGTCCAGATGGCCGAGAAGGTAGAAGCTGCCGTTGCCGTTGTGGTACTCAAAGTCTTTCGGCAGCATGTCCTGCGCGCTGGCCAGAAGCACATCATAACCGTCCAGAGAAAAGAAGTCGGGACACTCCCACATTAGGCCGATCCGGTTGTGGTTGGTTACAAGGGGAGCTCGAAGAGACCAGTGAAGAAGGTCGCGGCTCTCATACAGCAGCACCTGTCCGCCTTCTCCGGCGTGGTCGTTGACAGCGACCATATTCCAGCTTCCATCCGCACACTGCCACATTTTCGGATCACGGAAATCAAAGCGGCTGCCGCCTGCCGGAAGATCTCTCTCCGTCAGGACAGGATTCCCCTCATACTTTTCATAATCAATCCCGTCTCCGGCTGCAAGGTTCTGGGTCTGGACATCGCGGATACTGCCATCGGGCTGCACTTCTTTTCGCACACCGGTATACATCAGCAGCTGCCGGCCGTCAGGCATCGTAACTGCGCTGCCCGAGAAGCAGCCGTCGCAGTCATATGCCGCATCCGGTGCAAGGGCCGCCGGCAGGTGTTCCCAGTGCAGCAGATCCCGGCTTACGGCATGCCCCCAGTGCATGGGCCCCCAATGCGAATCATAAGGGTAGTACTGGTAGAACATGTGGTACCGGCCCTGATAGAAGGAAAAGCCGTTCGGGTCATTCAGCCAGCCTGCATAGGGGCTGAGATGAAATGCCGGGCGCTCGGCAGAGGGGATTCGCCGGCCGAATTCCTCTTCATACTGTCTTGCCAGCTGCAGTTTCTCGCTCATCTTTTTCATGGTCTCACTCTTCATTGATTTTCAGGAACATGCGTGCCTCAAAGGGCCTGAGCCTGGCGGCGCTGCCAGCGGTATCATAACTGCACAGCAGCATTCTTCCCGCTGCTTCTTCAGCTGCCAGCGGATTATCCGCAGGCTCGGCATAAAAGTTGCAGATGACCAGCAGCTCCGAGTCGTGATTGCGGCGACGGTAGGCAAAGAGCCGCTCATCGTCTTCCAGCAGCGGTTCATAGGAACCGTCCGTGAAAACGGGATATTCCTTCCTCAGCCGGATCAGCTCCTGGTAGCATTCAAAAATTGAACCGGGGCAGCCGACCTGGGAGGCTGCATTAATATCGCGGTAGTTGGGGTTGACCCGAAGCCATGGCGTTCCGGTGGTGAAGCCTGCGTGGCTGCTGCTGTCCCACTGCATCGGGGTGCGCGCGTTGTCTCTGCCTTTCTGCCGCACCCGCTTCAGGATCTCTTCATCCCGCATTCCCGCGCTGCGCTTCTCCCGGATCATATTCCGGATTTCGATGTCCTGATAGTCATCCAGCTCAAAATCCGCCGCATTGGTCATGCCGAGTTCCTCACCCTGGTAAATAAAGGGAGTGCCCTGCATGCCGTGCAGAAGAATCGCCAGCATTTTGGCTGACGGAATTCGGTATTCTCCGTCATCACCCAGATGAGAGACGCTCCGGGGCAGATCGTGGTTTTCCCAGAACAGACTGTTCCATCCGCAGCCGGAGAGCTCCCGCTGCCACCTGGTGAAGACCTCCTTCAGTGCGGAAAAACGCAGCGGAATGAGATCCCACTTATCGCCTTCGGGCCGCTGGTCCAGCTTAATGTGCTCAAACTGGAAAACCATGGATAGTTCAGACCCGTCCGGATTGGAATAGAGCTTTGCTGAATCGATGTCAGCGCTCCAGGCCTCTCCGACGGTGACCAGTTCAGGGTCGGAGAAGGCTTCCCGGCTCATTTCCCTGATATAGGGGTGCAGCATCGGGCCTTTGACCGTAATCCCGCGGTCGGGGTCCTTCCCGAGATGATCTACCACGTCCAGCCGGAACCCGCCGATCCCCCGCTCTGTCCACCAGCGGATCATGGCGTATAGTTCTTCTCTCAGCCTGGGATTCTCCCAGTTCAGATCCGGCTGCCTGACCGAAAACTGATGGTAATAATACTGGCCGACCTCGGGCACCCATTCCCAGGCAGAACCGCCGAAGGAAGCTCTTGCCTGATCCGGCGGCAGGCTTCCGTCTCCATCCCGCCAGATATAGTAGTCGTGACAGGGATTGTCACGGCTTTTTTTGGCCTCAAGAAACCAGGGATGCTCATCGGATGAGTGGTTAAGAACCAGATCCATAATGATGCGGATACCATGCCTGCCGGCTTCCTGAATCAGCGCGTCCATATCGGAGAGCGTTCCGAAAATCGGATCAATATCCCGGTAATCGGAGATATCGTATCCGTTGTCATCCTGCGGAGACCGAAATACCGGCGAGAGCCAGATGGCATCGATCCCGAGTTCTTTCAGATAGGGCAGACGGGAGATGATGCCGGGAATATCCCCGATCCCGTCACCGTTGGAGTCCTGAAAGCTGCGGGGATAAATCTGATAAATGACAGCCTGTTTCCACCAGGGTACGGTTGTATTGGTCACTTTTCTTCAGGCTCCTTTCCGGATGTCTGTTCCAGCCGACTGAAAACCGGCCGCAACAGCAGTATCGCCACATAACAGGGCAGTGAAAAACCGAACAGGAACAGCATCGGCGCTCCAAAGCGGTAAAACTGAATTCCCAGCAGCCAAAGCGCCAGTGTGAAAATCACAGCTCCGAGAGTTCTCGGGAAATAGGCGACACAGAGAACGGCAGCATTTTTGATCGTTGCAGCCAGACTGTTTTCATACCGGGCCAGCAGGGCAAAAGCATAGATGGCTACGGCCAGCACCAGGATGGCCAGCGCCGCAATTCCGTAACGGAAGACCGGTATGTAGACCAGTGCGGCGAGATAGTCAAAATAAAGCAGCCCCGCTGCGAGCAGCAACAGGATGCCGAGTAGACATCCTTTTTTCAGATTCCGCCGGAATGCCTTTCGGTATCCCCTGAGGATGCTTCCCTCTTCCTGCCGGGAGATACGGATCACAATATCGTTCATCGCGGTGAATGCAGCGCCCATGGTAAGCACGGGGATACAGCACAGCAGGGTCAGAAGGTTCAGTATCATCATGTCGGCGATGATGCTCAACCCCTGCCAGAAGGGATTATCCATATCAAATAGTCTGTTCAGGCCGCATTTCCCCTTTCGGTTTCCTGAAGGGAGGATAACAGATTTCCCCGCCGGAAAGGACGGGGAAACCTTATGCACTCATTTAAACTGCAGGTATGGTGATCAGCCCTTGACAGCACCGGAGGCAACGCCCTCGACAATGTAGCGCTGCAGGAACACATAGAGAATGAGGATCGGCAGCATGGCCAGCAACAGGGCGGCCATAACCAGACCGATGTCTGTGGAATAGGTTCCGTAAAATGCCTGTGTTGCGATGGGAATGGTA
This sequence comes from uncultured Oscillospiraceae bacterium, assembly GCA_964495965.1. GTDB lineage: Bacteria > Bacillota > Clostridia > Oscillospirales > Oscillospiraceae > Limivicinus. Next base: position 24,899 of record CAZBXX010000018.1, read on the forward strand.
TAGAGGTTCTTCTTGGTCAGCACCAGACTCGGCAGCAGGTAGTCGTTCCAGTATGCCATCGCGTTGATGATGCCGACGGTGGCGATGGTGGGCTTCAGAAGCGGGAAGACAACCTTCCACCAGGTCTGCCAGCGGTTGCAGCCGTCAATGGTTGCCGCCTCTTCCAAAGCCAGCGGAATGTTGGTTTTAATCGCACCGTGGAACATAAACACCGCCATGGAGACGGAAAAGCCTACATGCATGAGAATCAGAGTAATTCTGTGATTCAGCACATTGAGAATACCGCCGTAAACCGACACCAGGGGCACCATCAGCACCTGGAAGGGGATAACCATTGAAGCAATCATCAGCGAGAAAATCAGCGCGCAGAATTTCCATCTGCCGTTTCGGACGATGACAAATGCCATCATAGAGGAAACCAGAATGGTCAGAACGGTCGCGCAGCAGGTGATGATCAGGGAGTTCCCGAATACGGTCCAGAAGTTCATCTTCTTCATCGCTTCGGGGAAGTTCTTCAACGTAAATCCGTGGGCACCGATCAGCGCCATGGGATTTGCCACGATATCAGCCTTGGATTTGAATACGTTGATGATAACCAGAATAAAGGGGAAAATAAAACAGACAAACAGAAGCAGGAGCACAATCCACATGATAACATGTGAGATCTTTTTCCGGCGCGCAGCTTTTTCGTTCTCAGTCATTATGCTTCCACCTCCCCTTTCTTACCGACCATAACCTGGGTAACGCCGACAATGGCGCAGACCAGGAACAGGATCACGGCTTCTGCCTGGCCGAGACCGTAATTCTTATACGTAAAGGCCTGATTGTAAACGTGCATGGCGGCCATAACAGAGGAACCGAAAGGCTCGCCTTTGGTCAAAGAAAGGTTGACATCGTACACAACGAAGCAGCGGGTGATGCTCAGGAAGATGCACTGCACAAAGCTGGAGCGCATCAGCGGGATTGTGACGTTCTTCATTGCCTGCGCCGGGGTGCATCCGTCAATCAGAGAGGCTTCCTGCACGTCTTTCGACACGCTCATGAAGCCGGCCACGTAGATGAGCATCATGTAGCCTGCATACTGCCAAACCGACACCAGGATCAGGCAGAACATGGCGCCGTTCGGGCTTGCAAGGAGGGACACTGTCGTTCCGCCCGTAATGGCTTTGCCGATGGCAACGAATGCGCGGTTAAACACAAACTGCCAGACATAACCGAGGACGATACCGCCGATCAGGTTCGGAACGAAGAAGCCCGCGCGGAAGAAATTCTGGCCTTTAACACCGCTGGTAACCAGGTAGGCCAGTGCGAAGGCAACAATATTAATAAGGATGACCGCAAAGAGCGAATAAATCACGGTGCGGCCCATCGCCTGCCAGTATGTGGTGTCCTGAAATGCCGCGGCGAAATTCTGCAGGCCGACAAAAGGTTTGCTTCTGCTGACGCCGTCCCAGCTGGTCAGAGTCAGATAAAGGCCGTAAACAAACGGAACGGCTACAACGCTGAGAAACAGCACCGTGCCTACTCCGCCGAACATCAGATACTGCTTGATTTTGTAGCCAAGGGTATTTTGTTTCATGAAAACACCTTCCAATCTGCAGTAGTTCAAGCATCCGGGTATCCGCTGTATCGGATACCCGGAACAGGATGGCTAAGCGCTAAAATCTCAGTGTGCGCCGACTTCGGCAGTTGCCCAGTAGGCAGTGACCTCATCGGCAAAGCCCGCGCGGTCAATCTGATCTGCCAGATACTTCTGGAAGGAGATACCGACCTTGGCATAGTGGTCATCGGGCAGGTAGTTATAGTTGCCGGTGAGAGCTCCGGTATCGGCAAAGCTCTTCACGGAAGCGCCGAGAGGATCGGAAACCGGCAGGGTGATGTTGGAAAATGCGGGAACCAGCGCGCAGGTATCAACCAGGAACGTCTGGCCTTCCTCATCATAGACCAGCCAGTTCAGGAAGTCCTTGGCGGCCTGCTGCTGTTCCTCGGAAACAGCATTATCGATATAGAAGTACTTGGAACCGCCGCCGACAAGTTTCTCATTGTAGCCGCTGAGCGTGCTGGGAACAGGCATCATGCCGAGGTTTTCAGCCGGGTCAAAGTCCTTGATGTTGGACCAGTCCCAGTTACCGCCGTACTTGAATGCGATATCACCCTGGGCCAGCATCATCTCGGTGTCTTCACGCACTGCGGAAAGGGGAGCTGCTTTGGCGTAGTTGTTGGCTTTCAGGACGTCAAAGGTGTCCATCATGGCATTGAAAACGGGGTCGTTGATGAGCTTGATGCTGCCGTCTTTGATGCCGGCAATGAAGGCATCGGGATCATCCTGCTGCTCATAAACCTCGGCAAAATAGTGGGCACCGAGGGACCAGTCTTCCTTCTGCAGGCCGACAGGGGCTTCCATGCCTCCGGCGACCAGCTTTGCAATAACAGCTTCAAGGTCAGCGGTGGTCTTTACGGCAGCGGGATTGAAATCCTCACCGGTAACCGCCTTGATGGCGTCCGCATTGTACAGGATGCCGCGGGCTTCAACGCAGACGGGGAAGCCGAGAACTTTGCCGTCAACGGAAATTGCCTGGGTGGTGTCTCCGACCCACTTTTCGGCACTCATGTCAATGGCGTGCTCCGGCCCAAGGGAATAGATGTCCTTGGCGTCGACCATGGAGAGAACGTAGGGGTCATTGGAAGCGTATTTGGTGGACATATGGGCTGCAACCGTGTCGGAGGAGTAATAAACCTCTACGTTGACGCCCTTTTCCTTGGAATACTGTGCCGCCATTTCTTCCATCTGGCTCTGAATTTCCATCTTGGAGTTGAAAATGGTGAGATTCACAGCTCCGCTGGAGGAGCCGCCGGAAGTGCTGGCAGCCTCGGTGCTGCCGCCGCAGGCGGCAAGTGCCAGAACCATTGCGAGAGCGAGGAGTAGCGCAAGTGTTTTTTTCATGTGTGTGTCCTTTCTCATTTTGTTTTGATACGGATATTATGGCAGCAGGCAGACCGCAATTCTCTGCCTGAGACATACGACAGGTTGAAGGATTCTAACATTTTGTTCAATCTGTGTCAACCGCAAAACCACCTGCATTTGTGCCGCAAACGAAATTCGGAATACTGAACAAAAACAGGGTGAGTTATTAATGCAGAATGACGGAAGAATCCCGGTTTAGATGGGAAGGCTTCCGCTTCAGGATCCAAAGCGGAAGCCTGTATGAATTATTCCCAGATGTCGGAATCAGAAAACCGGGTACTTAGAACTCCAGGTTCTTGTCCGTCTCCTTGGAGAAGACATGCACCACGTTGCCCTTGAAACCGAACTGAACGGTGTCGCCCATATGGAAGCTTTCTTTCAGGCCGACCGTCGGCACAATGACAATGACATCGCGGCCTTCAGCGCTCAGATGCAGATGCACGCTGGAGCCCATCATTTCGCTGACGTCGACCGTTGCCTTGACGCCGCCTTCCTTCATGAGAGATGTGTGCTCCGGACGGACACCAAGAGTAATCTCCTGGCTCTGAACATCGTTCTTGAGAAGGCGGGCTTCCTTCTCTTTGGCAAGCTCAACCTTGAGACCGCCGAGCTCAACAAAATACTTGTCCTCTTCACGGGTCAGCCAGGCATCCCACATATTCATGACGGGCATGCCGATAAAGCCTGCGACAAACAGGTTTGCCGGATGATCAAAGACTTCCTGCGGGGTGCCGATCTGCTGAATGTAACCGTCGCGCATGATGACGATGCGGTCGCCCAGGGTCATGGCTTCGGTCTGGTCGTGGGTGACATAAATAAAGGTGGTGTCGATCCGCTCACGCAGCT
>CAZBXX010000019.1:0-28282 GCA_964495965.1 uncultured Oscillospiraceae bacterium
GGTGCTGTTTGCCGCGCTTTTGTTTGCCCTTTTGCTCCCGGGCAGGGCTTTCGCAGGCAATAACGCCAAAGCCGTGCCGGTTCTGCAGGCCGTGCTGAACCGGGAGGTCCCGGAATGCAGCGTACAGGTCCGGACTGTAGACGGCAGTGGCTGGCTGCTGCTGCCGGCCTCGGCGGATTACGAGTGCCTGACCCTGCAGGGGCAGCCCGGCGCCGTGCTGCGGGGCAGCGTCCCGGATGCCGCCCTGACGCTGGATGAAAGCGGCCTCGGCAGGGACCTGGACCTGACACAGCTCTTCGGCGGCATGGAGGCGGGGAAGCCCTATGTGCTTACGCTGCAGATACCGGCCGGCGCGCGCGTGAAGACCGGCAGCGTCACCCTGATGAAGTCCGCCGCCCTGAGTTCCGTGCACATCGGCCTGGAGGCCCCGCTGCAGCAGATTCACGCCAGTGCGGACAAGTCTTTCGGCTGCGCGGGCTATCTGGTGAAGCTCAGCCCGGAGGGGGCGGTGCTGGCGGAGGGCGCCCTGGAGCGCTTCAGCGGCCGCGGCAACGCCAGCTGGACCCATTCCGGAGACAAGCGCCCCTACAACCTGGAGCTGGAGGAAGCCGCCCAGCTGGTGGACGGCGCGGGCACGGCGCGGCACTGGTGTCTGCTCTCCGGCAATGTAACGACCGAGGGCCATGACCGCACCGGCCTCTATAACCAGGTTGCCCTGCAGATGTTTCAGGCGCTGGGCGGGGCCTCGGCCCTCTCGGCGGAACCGGTGGACCTTTATCTGAACCGGGAGTACCGCGGCACCTACCTGCTGGCGGAAAAGGCGGAGATTCAGGAAAACCGCGTGGATATCCGGAAGTCGGCGTATGCGGTGGAGGACCGGGAAAACGCCGTGCGCGTCCTGCGGGACGATCTTCAGCCGAAGGGGGAACTCTGGCGCCTGGAGGAGATCATGCAGAGCGGAGACGGTGTCCGCCTGGTGCGGCAGAAGCGCCCGGAAGAGGACGAACTGCTGCGCGCCGGCATTCAGGCCTATCAGTATGCCGCGGAGAGCCGCCTGAAGCCGGGCGGCGCCGGCGGGTACCTGCTGGAGCTGGATTTCCGTTTTTACGAGTCCCGCTGCTGGTTTATCACCCGGTGGGGCGCCCAGGTGGTGGTGCGGGAGCCGGAATACGCATCTTATGAGCAGGTGAAGGAAATCGCCTGCTTTGTGCAGCAGATGGAGGACGCCCTCTATGCCGATTCCGGCCTGAACAGCGCCGGGCGGCACTACAGCGAATACATGGATCTCAGCTCCCTGGCCGTCAGCTACGCGCTGGATGCCTTTACTGCCAATACCGACGCCTTCCTGACCAGCGCCTTCTTTTACGCCGACCGGGATGAGCACGGCGGGCTGACGCCGCTGCGCTCCGGCCCGGCCTGGGACTATGACTATGCCGGGCCCGAAGGGACGGCCCTGCTGAACCCGCGCCTGGGCGAGGCGGACAAGTATCCCGAAGTGTGGGCGCTGCAGTTTCTGACAAAGGGCGACTTCATGCAGGAGCTGCAGGCTGTGTGCCGCAACCGGCTGCGCCCCCTGTGGCAGCAGCTGAACGAGAGCGGCCTGCAGGCGGAGCGGGACCGGCTTTCCGCCTCACAGAAGATGAACGGCCTGCTCTGGCATAACGGCTTTGAAGCGGGCGCCGCCCGCTATGCCGAAGCGCTTCAGAAGCGCTATGACGCGTGGTATGAAAGTCTCTGGCAGGCGGACAGGCTGACGGGGCTGCGGATTGTACCCGCGGACGGCGGCCTGGAGGCCCTGATCACCGGGCAGGCGGAACAGATCCGCTGGTACCGGGTGGACGAAGAGGACGGCTATACCCTGCGGGAAGCAGACGGTGCTTCCGGGACCCGCTTTCAGCCGGCGGAAGACGGACTTTATGTCGCAGCGGCGACGGGGCGGAACGCGGCTTTCAACCCGGATCTGAAGGAGAAGAAAGAGTACCGCCTGAAGGGGGAACCACTGCCGGTTGCCCGGGAAACGATAACCCTTTACAGCGCGCCCTTCCGGTTTCAGGCGGGGAGCTGAGCGCGGATGCGCAGACTATGCGGGAAGACCGTGACCGCGGAACGGAACCGCGGCCGAAATACGGAGAAGGAAAGGAAGTTCGCCGAGGTGCGAAAGAGACTGGAAAGAAAACCCCGCCGCTGCGGGCGGCGGATGCCGGCGCTGTTTGGCACGACGCTGTTGCTGGCGCTCTGCCTGGCAGGCTGCGATGCCCCTGCGGAAAGTGCTGAAACCGGTACAGCCGGAAGGGGGACAGAAGCAGGAGCCGCGGCGCCCGGGCGGCATGAAGTGCTGCTGCAGGAAGATGCGGCCCTGCTGGACGGGGAAGAAACCGCCCTGACAGACGGCGCGCTGGTGCTGCGCGAAGCGGGAGAATACGAGCTCAGCGGCAGCCTGCGGGACGGAAGAATCCTGATCGCCGTGGACGGGGAGGACAGCGAAGTTCTTCTGGTTTTAAACGGGGTTTCCGTGCGATGTTCGGATGGCCCGGCTCTTGAGGCGCTGCAGGCGGACCGCCTGACCCTCTCCCTGGCGGAAGGCACGGAGAACAGCCTCCATTCCGGAGGCTCGGATATGCCCGCACCGGAGAAGGACGCCACCGGCGCCGCCCTGCGCACGGAGGGCAGCCTGACCCTGGAGGGAAGCGGCAGGCTGACCGTGGAAGGCTTTATCAACAACGGCATTGCCTGTAAAAAAGATCTCCGTATTCTGGGCGGGCAGCTGAAGGTTACGGCGGCAAACTGCGGCATCCGCGCCAACCGCTCTCTGGAGCTGCGGGACGGCGCGGTGAGCATTACGGCCGGCAACGACGGGCTGTGCACCCGCTCGGACAAGCTGCAGGGCGACATGGAGCTCTCCGGCGGCAGCCTGACAGTGCGGGCCGGCGGGGACGGAATTTCATCCTCCGCTACTCTGCTTCTGGCAGGCGGCACAGCGGAGATCACCACCACCGGCGATCCGGAAATCCGCAGCAGCAGGGGCATTCGCGCCGAGCAGGAGATCCGCTTGACCGGCGGTGAAGTCAGCGTCAGCAGCACCGGCCACGCCCTGCGCGGCGGTGAGGGCGTTTCCGTTTCCGGCGGGAGCCTTCTGCTGCGTTCCTCGCAGGGGAAGGGGCTTGCCGCTGCGGGTGCGGTACGGATCGAGGGAGACCCGGTCATCCTGGTGGAGGCCGCGGACAACGGCCTTGAGACCGAAACGGATCTTGTGATTGCCGGCGGAAGCCTCCGGGTGACGGCCGGCGGCGACGGCCTGCGTGCCGGCGACAGCGGCACCGGGCAGGGCACGCTCACCGTCAGCGGCGGTGAAACGCATGTCAGTGCCGGCAGGGACGCGCTGGACGCCAAAATCCGGATGAGCATTTCCGGCGGCAGGCTCTTTGCGGCAGGGAATTCCTACCGGCTCCGCCCCTTCACCGGGGAAGGCGGACAGGCCTTTCTCAGCGTGAAGCTGGATGCGCCGGCGGAGGGCCGCTTCAGCGTCCGGGACGCCGGCGGCCGGGAACTGGACGTGCTGGAGGCGGAATACCCGGCCGACACCGTGCACGTGTCCGCCCCGGAACTGGTGCGGGGAGAGAGCTGGGAGCTTCAGACCGGAGAAGGCACTGTGACGCTGACAGCAAACTGAATCCGGCGGATGAACTTTCTTTCCCCGGAGACTTGCAAAAGTGCTCTGTTGCATGTAAAATAGTTCTGTTAAGAGAACGAAAACCCTGCGTACCGATGAAAAGACCGGAGGGAGACCATGAAGAAGACCATATCCATTGTTCTTGCCCTGCTGTTTGCCGTCGGCATTCTGGCGGGCTGCGGAACCGAAAAGCTGGATACCTCGCCGCACGCCTTCGGTGTGCCCGAGCCGGGTCAGACGGAGGAAGAAAGTCCTGCCGCCGAAGCGACAGCGCCGGAGGCGGACGCCGCAGACGCCCTGACGGATGTGGATGCCCTGCCGCTGGAGCCCGCGGGGGACGAGACGGTCGGCCCGGGTGAAGGCCCGCTGGCTGCCGGTTCGGATGCGGAAGTCGAGGCACCCTATGCGTTGGACGGGGAGGAAGAAGCGCAGCTTTTTGACAGCCCCGCCGCCGAGGCGGAAGCCCTGGGGACGGACGCCGCAGACGCCCTGACGGATGTGGACGCCCTGCCGCTGGAGCCCGCGGGAGACGAGACGGTCGGCCCGGGTGAAGGCCCGCTGGCTGCCGGTTCGGACGCGGAGATTGCGACGCCCTATGCCGTGGGGGAAGAGGAAGAAGCGCAGCTTTTTGACAGCCCCGCCGCCGAGGCGGAAGCCCTGGGGCTGGATTCGCTCCCGGTACAGAAATCCATGGTCACCGATGCCGCCGGGCCCGGCGATGCGCCGGTCAGCCCGGAGGACTTTGATAACCTGCCGCTGGAGCCGGCAGGGGATGTGAATATCGGCCCGGGCGAGGGCCCGCTGGGCGAGATGCCCGTTGACGCGCCTGCCGGCCCGGAGGAGGTCGATGCGCAGCCGCAGGAGCCGGCGGAAAGCTTTGTGCCCTCCGAAGCGGACACGCAGTTTGCCGACGAGGTTGCGGCGCAGGCCTTTGCGGTGGCGATGGCCTACTGGGATTCCGGCTACGGGGTGGAGACCTCCCCGGCCGACCCGGTCCTTGCCTGGGACGCGCTGGGCTGGTATGCGGCGTGGCTGTACCGCACCGAGGAACTGGATCTGATCCCGGCGGAGACGGCCCGCGCGTTCATGACTTCCCTCGGCTGTGAAGATCCGGACTGTAATGCGGAAGGGCTCTCCGCCCTGACCGAGCCGCGTGCTTACCGCGGCCGGGACGGCGTCAGCTACGACTTTGACTGGTACAAATACCGGATTGATGAGCTGCTGGGCTATGAGGCCGAGGTCGCGGTCACGCCCTCGGCGCCGCAGACCGTGGATGTGACGGTAACACAGCACTTTGACAGCGGCCTGACGGCAGATGCCGTCTACACCTTCGGCTTCGCGCGGAACGAACAGGCGGAGAGCGAGTTCCCCTGGGCGCTGCAGAGCGTGACGCTGCCGGTCTTTGCCCCGGAGGTCGACCCCGCCCTGACCTTCACCTGGGAGCAGGTGGAGCAGGCGAACCTGCTGGAAAACGTGCTGGCGGTATATCCGGCGGTGCGGATGTACAGCAGGGAGTACCCGGAAAACGGCAGCACCTGGCTCTTCCAGCGCAATGGTCAGCCCGCCCTGGTGGTGGAAGACGGCGACTACTGCACCGGGCAGTACATGGGCTGCTGGTTTGACCGGGAAGCGGACGAAGCGGGCACGGTGCGCGCAAGGGTCGGCGCCTTTGACGCCGATGCCGGCACCTGGGATGCGCTGAACAGCACCCTGCTGGAAGGCTTCCGGGACGCCGGCGCGCTGCGGCTGGACCGGATTGAAGAGGACCTGATCTGGGCGGACTGCCTGTACCGCGGCGGATACCGCCAGAAGCTGGCCTTTGACCGCGGCACCCTGGTGCTGCGCGAGCTGGTGGTGCTCTCGGAAGAGGGCGAAGTGCTGGGCAGCAACTGCTATGACTATACGCAGGAGCCGGACTTCCGCTTCCTGGACAGCTGGGACGAAGCCCTGCGGGAAGTCACCGTGACCTGGGAGAGCTTCAACGGTCAGGAACCGACCCGCTACACCGAGACCGTCAGCATCCCGGCAGACTGGGAGTACCTGCCCTATGAGGTCCGCTGGGGCGACTATACCGCCTACAACAATGAGGATTACATCGGCGAGTACGAGTACCCGGGCGACAGCCTGGACTACGAGCTCTTCCTGACCACGGCCAAAGGCTGACGGGCAGAGCGCAGACCTTCAAAAACAGAATCCGACGGGGCGCCCCGAAAAGCGCCCCGTCTTTGCATGCCGGTATGGAAATGCTGAGAATTTACAGACTCTTTATTGAACTTCAACCGGAATGCGCGTATAATACATAAGTTCACACTGTGCACGGAAGGATACCGGTTTATGCAGGAAAACATCGTCATCAGGGGCGCAAGAGAAAACAATCTGAAGAACATCGACGTCGAGATTCCCCGCGACAGGCTGACCGTTGTAACGGGCCTGTCCGGCAGCGGCAAGTCCAGCCTGGCGTTTGACACCGTCTACGCGGAAGGGCAGCGGCGCTACGTCGAGAGCCTGAGCTCCTATGCCAGGATGTTCCTGGGCCAGATGGACAAGCCCGACGTGGACTCCATTGAAGGCCTCTCCCCGGCCATTTCCATCGACCAGAAGACCACCTCCAAAAACCCGCGCTCCACGGTGGGCACGGTGACGGAGATCTATGACTATCTGCGCCTGCTGTACGCGCGCATCGGCATCCCTCACTGCCCGAACTGCGGCAGGGAAATCCGGCAGCAGACCGTGGACCAGATGGTGGACCGGCTGATGCTGCTTCCGGAAGGGACAAGGCTGTCTCTGCTGGCACCGGTGGTGCGCGGCAAGAAGGGCGAACACCGCAAAATTCTGGAGGACGCCAGGCGTTCCGGCTATGTGCGCGCCCGGGTGGACGGGCTGGTGTACGACCTGGGGGACGAGATCCCGCTGGAAAAGAACAAAAAGCACAGCATCGAGATCGTGGTCGACCGCGTGGCCGTGCGCGAAAGCGCGCGCCGCCGCATCACCGACTCGGCCGAGACGGCGCTGGGGCTCTCCGGAGGGCTGCTGACGGCCGAAAACCATGACAGCGGGGGGGAACTCTCCTTCTCGCAGAACTATGCCTGCCCGGACTGCGGCATCTCGCTGGAGGAGATTACGCCGCGGCTCTTCTCCTTCAACAGCCCGCACGGCGCCTGCCCCACCTGCTCGGGCCTCGGCAACCAGATGCTGATTGACCCGGACCTGATTCTGCCGAACCCCAAACTCAGCATCGAAAAGGGCGGCCTGAACGCCTCCGGCTGGGGCAACAGCCGGGACAGCATTGCCGCCATGTATTTTGACGCGATAGCGGAGAAGTACCATTTCTCCCTCTCCGACCCCATTGAGACGCTGCCCCCGGAGGCGCTGGACGCCATCCTCTACGGCACAAAGGGCGAAAAGCTGGAGCTGCACTACGAAAAGGCGAACGGCTTCGGCACCATCCGGCGCGAATTTGAGGGCGTGATCCCGAATCTGGAGCGCCGCTACCGCGAAACCCAGAGCCCGGCCATGCGGGCGGAGATTGAAGCCAGCATGGCGGAAACGCCCTGCCCCGCCTGCGGCGGCCGACGGCTGCGGAAGACGGCGCTGGCCGTCACGGTCGGGGAGAAAAACATTGCGGAGCTGACGGACTATTCGGTGGTGAAAGCCGGGGCGTTCTTCGATGCCCTGAAGCTCACGCCGCGGGAGCAGCTGATCGCCGCGCAGATTGTGAAGGAAATCCGGAGCCGACTGGACTTTCTCAGCAGCGTCGGCCTGGACTATCTGACGCTCTCCCGCAGGGCGGGCACGCTGTCCGGCGGCGAGAGCCAGCGCATCCGCCTGGCAACGCAGATCGGCTCCAGCCTGATGGGCGTGCTGTATATCTTGGACGAGCCCAGCATCGGCCTGCACCAGCGGGACAACGCAAAACTGCTGAAGACGCTCTACCGCCTGCGGGATCTGGGGAACACGCTCATTGTGGTGGAGCACGATGAGGAAACCATGCGCGCGGCCGACCATATCATCGACATCGGCCCCGGTGCCGGCGTAAACGGTGGAAAGGTGGTCTGCGCGGGCACGGTGGAAGACCTGTGTGCCTGCCCGGACTCTGTGACCGGGCGCTATCTGAGCGGGGAGCGGAGCATCCCCGTGCCCGGCACCCGGCGCCGCGGAAACGGCAGCCGGCTTGTGGTGCGCGGCGCAGCGGAACACAATCTGAAGAACATTGATGTCGCCTTCCCCCTGGGCACCATGATCTGCGTGACAGGGGTTTCGGGCAGCGGGAAGTCCTCGCTGATCCAGGAGGTCCTCTACAAGGCGCTGGCTTCGGAGAAAAACCGCGCCAAAACCAGGCCCGGAAAGCATGAGCGCATCGAAGGGATGGAGTACGTGGACAAGGTCATCGCGCTGGACCAGAGCCCCATCGGCCGTACCCCGCGCTCCAACCCCGCCACCTATACCGGCGTGTTCGACGAGATCCGCACGCTGTTTTCCACCACGCAGGACGCCCGCATGCGCGGCTACGGCCCGGGGCGCTTTTCCTTCAACACGAAGGGCGGCCGCTGCGAGGCCTGCGCCGGCGACGGGCTGGTGCGGATTGAGATGCACTTTCTGCCGGACGTGTACGTCCCCTGTGAGGTCTGCGGCGGCAGGCGTTACAACCGCGAGACGCTGGAAGTGCGCTACAAAGGGAAGAACATTGCCGAAGTGCTGGATATGACGGTGGAAGAGGCCTGCAGTTTCTTCGCCAATCAGGCGAAGATCCACGAGAAGCTGCAGACGCTGTACGATGTGGGCCTCGGCTACATCAAGCTCGGCCAGTCCAGCACCACGCTCTCCGGCGGCGAAGCCCAGCGCGTGAAGCTCGCGACGGAGCTGTCGCGCCGGGCCACCGGGCGCACGGTGTACATTCTGGATGAACCTACCACCGGCCTGCACGTGGCCGACGTGCACCGCCTGACGGACATTCTTCAGCGGCTTACCGACGCCGGGAATACCGTGATCGTCATTGAGCACAACCTGGACGTAATCAAGGTGGCGGATTATATCATCGACCTGGGCCCCGAAGGCGGGGACGGCGGCGGCGAACTGGTGTATGCCGGGACGCCGGAAGGCTGTGCCGCCTGCGCGGAGAGCTTTACCGGGCAGTACCTGAAGCGGGTGCTGCCATCCCCGGACCAGGGAGACTGAGGAGAACAGGGGAGCGCGGCTTGCTGCAAACCTGCGGGAGCGCCGCCTGACGGCAGGCAGAAACACACAGAAGGAAGAAGCGAAACGTGGACGGGATAGCAGCTTCAGACAATTTACTGAACTCCTGGGACTGGGCGGAGCCGGCGGAGGACGGGGGCGAAACGCTGAGCGGCATCGTGCGCAGCGTGCTGTTCAGCAATGCGGAAAACGGCTACGCCGTGCTGAGCCTTACGGACACCGACGGCGCCGAGCAGACGCTTGTCGGCACCTTCCCCTACGCCTGGCCGGGGGAAGCCATCACCGCATACGGGCGCTGGACGGTGCACAGCATCTACGGCCGGCAGTTCGAGGCGGAATCGGCCGAGCGCAGCGCCCCGGCGGATGAGCAGGCGGTCTTCCGGTATCTGGCAGCCGGCACGGTGCGCGGCATCGGGCCCGCAACCGCAAGCCAGATTGTCAGCCGCTTCGGCGACCGGGCCCTGCTGGTGCTGGAAAAGCAGCCGGAACTGCTGGCGGAACTGCCGGGGATCAGCCTGAAGAAAGCGGAGCAGTTCGCCCGTGAATACCGGCGGCAGGAAGACCTGAAACAGCTGGTGATGCTGCTGGTTTCCTGCGGCATCGCGCCGGAATACGCCGTCCGGCTCTACCGCTGCTACGGCGAACAGGCGGCGGAGCTGCTGCGCGGCAACCCCTATCTGCTGACATCGGAGGGGGTCCGGGCGCCCTTTGCGGCGGCGGACCGGCTTGCGAACGAACTGGGCATCTCCGAAACGGACCCCAACCGCATCCGCGCGGGCATCCGTTTCGTGCTGGAGCATAACGAGCGCAACGGCCACTGTTTCATCCCCTATGCCAAACTCCGCGCCGCTGCCGCACAGCAGCTGAACCTGGCGGAAGACGAGGTGGCTGCGGTGCTGGACGCCATGAGCGAGGCGCAGGAGCTGGTGCGGGAGAGCGCGGCGGGGCAGGATGCATGCTACCTGCCGGAGCTGTACCGGGCGGAGCGCGGCACGGCGGAGCGCCTTGCCGCCCTGGCCGCGGAAGAAGACGCCGGAGCGCCGTGCCCGGATCCGGACGCGCTGACGGCGGAGCTGGAAGCGGAGCAGGGTCTGAAGCTTGCGCCGCTGCAGAAGCAGATCCTGCAGCTGGCCGCGCGGAAGCATCTTCTTGCCGTTACGGGCGGGCCGGGCACCGGCAAGACCACGTCGCTGCGGGCGGTGGTGAAGCTGTATGAACGGCTGCACCTGAAAACCCTGCTGGCGGCGCCCACCGGCCGGGCCGCACGGCGGATGGCGGACCTGACCGGCGCCGAGGCGGCCACCATCCACCGGCTGCTGGGCGCAAAGCGGGCGGAAGAGAGCGGGAAACCGGTCTTCACACAGAACCGCGGCAACCGCCTAAACTGTGACGCCCTGATTGTGGACGAGTGCTCCATGATCGACATCCGCCTGATGTACGCCCTGCTGGAGGCCCTGCCGGAGCATGCGAGACTGGTTCTGGTGGGAGATGCTTCCCAGCTGCCCTCGGTGGGCCCGGGCGACGTCTTTTCCGCCATCGTGCGCAGCGGCACGGTCCCGACGGTGAAGCTCACGGAAATCTTCCGCCAGCAGGACGGGAGCCGCATCGTGCGCAACGCCCACATGATCAACAGCGGCGAGCACCCGGACCTTGCGGAAAACGCGGGGGACTTCTTCCGCCTGAAGAGACTGCAGGCCGGCAGCATGGCCGAAACCGTGGTGGAACTGTGCTCCAGGCGCCTGCCGGAGAAGCTGCACCTGCCGCCGGAAGAGATTCAGGTTCTCTCGCCCACCCGGAAGGGGGATTGCGGCACCCTGGCGCTGAACCGTGCCCTGCAGGCCGCGCTGAACCCGCCGGCAGACGGGAAACGGGAACGCAGCTTCCGCGGCATGGTGTTCCGCGAGGGCGACCGGCTGATCCAGAACCGCAACAACTACGACATCCTCTGGCAGAGGCCGGACGGCAGCGAAGGCGCCGGCATCTTCAACGGCGAAGTCGGCATTCTGAAAACCGTGGACCCGGAGGGACAGACCCTGACCGTCGATTTTGACGGCAGGCTCGCCCTGTATGAGCCCGAAATGCTGGAAGACCTGGAACACGCATGGGCGCTGACGGTGCACAAGGCGCAGGGCTGCGAGTACCGCGCGGTGGTGCTGGCGCTGACGGAGGCAAGCCCTAGGCTGCTGACCCGCATGGTGCTGTACACGGCGGTAACCCGGGCGCGGGAGCTGCTGATCCTGGTGGGCAGCGACAGCACAGTCTTCCGGATGATCGACAACATCGCGCCCACCCGGCGGTATAACGCGCTGCGGGTGCGCCTGAAGGAGGCAGCAGGACGATGAGCACCTGGACCGACCGGCTGCTGGAGCTGCTGTATCCCTCCAAATGTGCGTTTTGCCGCAGGCTGGTGCCGGACGGGCGGATGCTCTGCCCGGACTGTGAAAAGAACCTGCCTTTTGCCCCGGAAGTTTATCAGATTCAGCAGTTTACCCATCTTGCACTTTGCGTCTCTCCGCTGTATTATACAGGGGATGTGAAGCAGTCGCTGCGGCGCTACAAGTTTCACGGGGCAGCCGCCTACTGCGGCATATACGGCGAGCTGATGTCCGCCTGCCTGGACCGGCACGGCATCGTGGCCGACTGCGTGACCTGGGTACCCCTGAGCCGCCGGCGGCTGCGCAGGCGCGGATACGACCAGGCAAGGTTGCTGGCGGAAGAAGTCGCCTGCAGGCAGGGCCTGGAATGCCGCAGGCTTCTCGTGAAACAGAAGCACAACCCCGCCCAGTCCGGTGCGGGCGGCCCGGAGGAGCGCGTGCGGAATGTGCGCGGCGTCTACCGGGCGGACGGAGAGCCGGCAGGCCTGCGCATCCTGCTGGTGGACGATATTGTCACCACCGGCGCCACGCTGAGCGAGGCCGCGGGTGTGCTGATGGCCGCGGGGGCCAAAGAGGTCATTGGCCTCACCCTGGCACGGAATGAGAAATCGGATTAACGGAGACGGAATCTATGGCTATACAGATTTTTGAGAAAGACATCGCCATCGACATGGGCACCTCCAGCACCCTGCTGTTTGAGCAGGGCAAGGGCATTGTCGCCCGGGAGCCGACCGTGGTGGCGGTGGATAGGTTCAGCGGAAAGATCCAGAAGGTCGGCCAGGACGCGCAGCGCATGCTGGGCAGAACCCCGGCCAACATCGTGGCGATCCGGCCCATCAGCGCTGGCGTGATCTCCGACTATGAGATGGCGGCGCAGATGCAGAAGGAACTGGTCAGCCGCATCACCTCCTTCAGCCTCTTCAAGCCCTGCATGCTCTGCTGCGTTCCCAGCAGCATCAGCGGCGTGGAAGAACGCGCGGTGATTGACGCCGCCATTGAGGCGGGCGCCCGCAAGGTGTACCTGCTGGAAACCGGCGTGGCAACCGCGCTGGGCGCCGGCGTGGACATTTCCAAGCCGGACGGGCACATGGTCGTTGACATCGGGGGCGGCACCACCGAAATCGCCATGATCTCGGCGGGCGGCGTGGTGGAGTGCGAATCCATCAAAACCGCCGGCGGCAGCTTTGACGAGTCGATTGTCAAGTACATCCGCAAAAAGTACAACATGCTGATCGGCCTGACGGCGGCGGAGGAACTGAAGAAGAACATCGGCTGCGTCATGCAGCGCCCGGACCTGGGCATGGAAGAGCTGCGGGGCCGCAACCTGGCAAACGGGCTGCCCAAGACCGTGGAAGTCAGCTCCAACGAGCTGATTGAGGCCTTTGTGGAACCAATGAACAACATTCTGGAAGCCATACACGCCGTGCTGGAGCGTACCCCGCCCCAGCTGGTGGGCGACCTGGAACAGAATGGCATCATCATTTCGGGCGGCGGAAGCCTGGTCTACGGCATGGACCGCCTGATCGAACGCAGCACCGGCATCCGTACCATCCCGGTGGATGACCCGGTCTCCTGCGCCACCTACGGCGCCGGCAAGATGCTGAAGCACCTGGATGAGATGAAGGACGGCATGATGAACTTCTACCGTATGCGCCAGCTGCGCTGAGAGTGACAAGATGGATCTGATTTCACTTTACCGCAAATACCGGAAAGAAGAAAAGCCGCTCAGCTGCGCGACCGTCATCGTGGCGGCAGGCAGCGCACAGCGCATGGGCTTTGACAAGCTGACGGTGATGCTGGAGGGGCAGCCGGTGCTGGTGCGCGCCATCCAGCCCTTTGAAAACTCACCGATGATCGGCGAAATCGTGGTGGTGACCCGGGCGGACCGCCTGGAGGAGATCGCGGATCTCTGCCGCACGTATTCGCTCAGCAAGGTCAGCGCGGTGGTCGCCGGCGGCAAAACCCGGACGGAATCCGCACTGGCAGGCGTGATGGCCCTGAAGAACGGCTGCGCGCTCACCGCCGTCCATGACGGCGCGAGGCCTTTTGTGAGCGGGGAACTGATTGACCGCTGCATCCGGAAAGCCAGTGTGCAGTATGCGGCCGTGCCTGTGCTGAAGAGCGTGGATACCCTGCGGCAGGTGGACGCGGACGGTACCCTGAGCGGGACCTGCGACCGCGAGCACGTGGTGCGCATCCAGACCCCGCAGGTGTTCCTGACGGACCTGCTGAAGGGCGCACTGACGGACGCCGTGCAGCGGGGGCTGGTCTTTACCGACGACGCCGCGGCGGTGGAGCGGATGGGCCTTGCCATCCAGACGGTGGACGGAGAGGAAGAGAACATCAAGCTCACGACGCCGCAGGACTTTGTGATGGCCCGCGGGATCCTTGCCCGCCGGGCGGAGCAGAAGCAGACCCCCGGCGCCGGCAAACCGGAGCAGGAGGAAACGGGCAAATGAGAATCGGCCACGGATACGACGTGCACCGCCTGACGGAAGGCCGCAGGCTGATCCTGGGCGGGGTGGAAGTGCCGTATGAAAAGGGCCTTCTGGGCCATTCGGACGCCGATGTGCTGACGCACGCGCTGATGGACGCCCTGCTGGGCGCGGCCGGCCTCGGCGACATCGGGCAGCACTTTCCGGACAGTGACGACCGCTATCTCGGCGCGGACAGCCTGGAGCTGCTGCGGCAGGTGTGCGCGATGCTGAAGGAAAAGGGCTACCGCATCGTCAATGCGGATGTGACCGTGATCGCCCAGCGACCGAAGCTGGCGGGTTTTATTCCCGCCATGCGGGAAAAGCTGGCGGCGGTGATGGGCCTGGCGCCCGGCGACGTAAACGTCAAGGCCACAACGGAAGAAAAGCTGGGCTTTACCGGGGAAGGCCTCGGCATCGCGGCCCACGCGGTAGCGCTGATTGAGTGAAGCCGAAGCCGCCGCTTCGGGATGGAAACCTGAGTCCGGCGCGGAGCCGGCACGGCAAAAGGAGGGCCCCATGGATCTTGAAGGAATCAGAAAACTGAACGACTGGGTACAGGCCAGCGACAACATCGTCTTTTTCGGCGGCGCCGGCGTCAGCACCGAGAGCGGGATTCCGGACTTCCGCAGCGTTGACGGGCTGTACCACCAGCAGTGGAAGTATCCGCCGGAAGAAATCCTGAGCCACAGCTTTTTCGAGCGGGACCCCGCGGAGTACTACCGCTTCCACCGGGAAAAACTGGTCATTGACGGCGTGCAGCCGAACCGCGCGCACCGGAAGCTGGCCGAGCTGGAGGAAGCCGGAAAGCTGAGGGCTGTGATTACGCAGAACATCGACGGCCTGCACCAGGCGGCAGGCAGCAAAAAGGTGCTGGAGCTGCACGGCAGCATCCTGCGCGCCTACTGCTCCCGCTGCCGCAAGCCCTATCCTCAGGAAGTGATCAATCACGGCGAGGGCGTTCCCCGCTGCAGCTGCGGCGGTGTGATCCGGCCGGATATCGTGCTTTACGAGGAACCGCTGGATCAGGACATCATGGAGGAAGCCGTGCGCTACATCCGCAATGCGGACATCCTGATCATCGGAGGCACCAGCCTGAATGTCTATCCCGCCGCCGGCCTGATCCGCTATTACAGGGGCAGCAGGCTGGTGCTGGTGAACCTGAGCGAGACCCCGTATGACGGCTATGCCAACCTTGTGATTCATGAAAAGATCGGGGAGGTTTTCTCCCGGATTTCTGCCTGACAGCTGCGGGGGTGCCCCGCATTCCGCCCGGAGGGAGGTGAGACCGTGTCCAGAGAAACGCCGGAAGAAAAAACCGGAAACGGCAACGACATTGACCGGATCTTTCAGCTGCATGAAGATGAAAACCGAAAACTGAGCGAGAGCCGCAGGCTGAGCGACAGCAGAAAGCTGGGCGACAGCCGGAAGCTGAGTGACAGCCGGAAACTGAGCGGCAGTACCGGTTCCCGGAAGCTTGTGGAGCTGCCTGCCAACACGGCAAAAAACGAAACCGCCCGCAAAATCGGGGATGTGCGCATTGCATCCGGCCGGCTGAGCCCGGAGGAGCGGAACTGGGCGGATGAAGCCGCCGCACAGGAGCAGGATCTCCCCAGCCTTCACTATCACCCGATTCAGAAGAGTGAGGAAAACCGGACCGGCTGCCTCGGCGGGCTGATGTACGCGGTGTTCATTCTCTGTGTGAGCGTGATTCTTGCCTGCCTTGCCTGGATGGCCGCAAGCGACATGCTGGCCCTGAACAAGGACTCGTTTACCGCCACCGTGGTTCTGCCGGATTCGATTTTCCGGAACGAAACCGTGGATGTGACCGACGAAGACGGCAATGTGACCGGGCAGAAAACGGTGCGGAAGGCGGACCTGGAATACCTCAGCAACACCCTGAAGCAGGCGGGCCTGATTGAGTACCGGTGGCTGTTTGAAGCCTACTGCAAAATCGCCAAAGCGGACACCAAGGTCCGCCCGGGAGAATATGTGCTGGAATCCAGCTATGACTACCGCGCGCTGATTCAGAACATGCGGCCGAACGGCGGCGGCGCGGTAACCGTGAACGTGACCCTGATCGAGGGCATGACCATGCGGGAGATGTTCATTCAGCTGGAGCGCAGCGGCGTCACCAGCTACGAGGACCTGATGGAGGCTGCGAAATCCTACAGCTTCAATTACGGTTTTCTGGAGGAGAACGGCAGAAAGGACGAGCTGCGGCTGGAGGGGTATCTCTTCCCGGATACGTATAACTTCTACGCGAACATGCAGGCCTCCAGTACCATCAACAAGTTCCTGGAGCAGTTTAACGCCCTCCTCACGGACGAAATGCAGGCCCGGGTTGAGGAAAGCGGCCATACCCTGCAGGAAATCGTGACGGTGGCCAGCATGATTGAAAAGGAAGCCGCCGATGACGAGGAGCGCGCCGACATCGCCTCTGTTATCTACAACCGCCTTGCCAGCGGGATGAACCTGGGCATCGACGCCACCATCCTGTACGTGCATCCGGAGCACCAGGGCGCGCCCACCGCAGAGATGCTGCGGGAAAAAAGCCCCTACAACACCCGGCGCTCTGCCGGGCTGCCGCCGACGCCGATCTGCAACCCCGGCCTCAGCAGCATTCAGGCTGCCCTGCTGCCGAGCCAGACCGAATACCTGTATTATGCCCTGGATGTGAACGCGGGGCGGCACCGCTTCTTCACCACACAGGAGGAATTTGACGCATTCGTCGCCACGCAGGACTACAGCGGAGAGTCCCAGGCGGAGATTGCGACGGGATAAAGAAGCAAAGAAGGAAGTAAGACGATGAAAAAATACGGACTGAACGAACTGCGCGAGATGTTTCTCAGCTTTTTTGAGACCAAGGGCCATCTGCGGCTGCCCAGCTTTTCGCTGATCCCGCAGAACGACGCAAGCCTGCTGATCATCAATTCCGGCATGGCGCCTATGAAGCCCTGGTTCAAGGGTGAGCAGGAGCCGCCCCGCCACAGGGTCTGCACCTGCCAGAAGTGCATCCGCACCGGCGACATCGAGAACATCGGCAAGACCGACCGCCACGGCACCTTCTTTGAGATGCTGGGGAACTTCTCCTTCGGCGACTACTTCAAAAAAGAAGCCATCGCCTGGAGCTGGGAGTTCCTGACCTCGCCCGAGTGGGTGGGGCTGGATCCGGAGAGACTCTATCCCTCAGTCTACGTGGACGATGACGAGGCCTTCTCCATCTGGCAGCACGACATCGGCATCGCGCCCGAGCGCATCTTCCGCTTCGGCAAGGAGGACAACTTCTGGGAGCACGGCGCCGGTCCCTGCGGCCCCTGCTCGGAAATCTACTATGACCGCGGCGAGAAGTACGGCTGCGGAAAGCCCACCTGCACCGTGGGCTGCGACTGCGACCGCTACATCGAGGTCTGGAACAACGTGTTCAGTCAGTTTGACAACGACGGCCACAACAACTACACCGAGCTCAAACAGAAGAACATCGACACCGGCATGGGCCTTGAGCGCCTGGCCGTGGTGTGTCAGGACGTCAACTCCCTCTTCGACGTGGACACCGTGATGCACGTCACGCACAAGGTCAGCGAGATTACGGGCGCCTTCTACGGTGAGAGCCATAAGACGGACGTTTCGCTGCGCGTCATCACCGACCATATCCGCAGCGCCGTCTTCATGATCTCGGACGGGATTCTTCCCTCCAACGAGGGCCGCGGCTACGTGCTGCGCCGCCTTCTGCGCCGGGCAGCCCGGCACGGGAAGCTCCTTGGCGTGAATGAGCCCTTCCTGCACCGCATCGTCGGCACGGTTGTCGAGGTCAGCGGCGGGCAGTACCCCGAGCTTCAGGAGAAGCAGAGCTACATCACCAGGGTGATCCTCAGCGAGGAGGAGAAATTCGGCAAGACCATCGATGCGGGCCTGCGGATCTTCTCGGAACTGCTGGAGGCCCACAAGCAGAAGAACGAAACGGTTTTCTCCGGCGCCGACGCCTTCCGCCTGTACGATACCTACGGCTTCCCGCCCGACCTGACGGTGGAAATGTGCGCCGATGAGGGCATGACCGTGGATGAGGACGGCTTCCACGCCCTGATGGAGGAACAGCGTGGCCGCGCCCGCGAGGCCCGGAAGGCGCTGGGCGACCTGGGCTGGGCCGGCGTCAGCTTCGGCAAGGAGATTCCCGAGACCGAATTTGTCGGCTATGAGCAGTCGAGCTGCGAGGCGGAGCTTCTCGCAGTCGTGGCCGAGGGCGAGAGCACGGACTTTGCCCCGGAGGGGGCGGAGGCCATCCTGGTGCTGGACCGCAGCGTCCTCTACGCCGAGATGGGCGGGCAGCTCTCGGATACCGGCCGGATTGAAAAGGACGGCCTCGTCTTTGAAGTGCATTCCGTACAGAAGAACAAGGGCGGCAAGTTCATGCACAGCGGCAGGGTGCTGAAGGGTATTGCCGCCGTGGGCGACCGGGTTACGGTAAGCCGCGACGCCGGCCGCAGGGCAGCGCTCTGCCGCGCCCACAGCGCGACGCATCTGCTGCATAAAGCGCTGCGCGATGTGCTGGGCGAGCATGTGCACCAGGCGGGCTCGCTGGTGGATGAAGACCTCCTGCGCTTTGACTTTACCCATTTCTCCGCCCCCACGGCGGAGGAACTGCAGGCCGTCTGTGACGCCGTGAACGCCGCGATCCTTGCGGACTATCCGGTGGTCACCACGGAGATGAGTCTGGAAGACGCCAAAAAGACCCACGCCGCCGCCCTCTTCGGCGAAAAGTACGGCGAGACGGTGCGCGTGGTGGACATGGGCGGCTACAGCCTGGAGCTCTGCGGCGGCACGCATGTGGCAAACACCGCCCGCATCGGCCAGTTTCTGCTGCTTTCCGAAGGCTCGGTGGCCTCGGGCGTGCGCCGCGTCGAGGCGCTGACGGGCCTCGCCGCCCTGAAGCACATCCGGGAACAGGAAGCGCTGCTGCGTGAAGCCGCGGCCCGCTTCAGGACCGTCCCCGCGGAACTGCCGAAGAAACTGGACGCCCAGGCCGCCGAAATGAAGGAACTGCGCCGCAGCCTTCAGCAGCTGAAGGATCAGGCATCGGCAAAGGGCGCCGATGCCACGCTCTCCGGCGCCGAGACCGTGGGCCCGGTGAAAGTGCTTGCCATCCGGGCGGAAGGCGATCCGAATGAACTGCGCAAGCAGGGCGACTTCCTGCGGGACAAGGAGCCCGGCATCGTTGCGCTGCTGGCTGCGGTGAACGGGGAAAAGCTCAGTTTCCTCTGCGTCTGCGGCAGGGATGCCGTTGCGGCGGGCGTGAAGGCCGGAGACCTGATCCGGAAAGTTTCCGCCGTGGCCGGCGGAAAGGGCGGCGGCCGGCCGGATTCCGCCATGGGCGGCGGGACCGACGTCTCGAAGCTGGACGAAGCCCTG
The DNA here is from genome assembly GCA_964495965.1 of uncultured Oscillospiraceae bacterium. GTDB lineage: Bacteria > Bacillota > Clostridia > Oscillospirales > Oscillospiraceae > Limivicinus. The sequence continues at coordinate 19,119 of CAZBXX010000019.1, forward strand.
AAGAGCTTCCTGCCCTTTGTGAAGGAAGCGCTGAAATAAAACCCCGCCTGTCGGCAGGCCGGCACGGTTCTTAACCTGCCGGGCTGGGCGGCGGAATCAAACTGCAAAAGGAGTGTAACAAGATGAGTGACTGCCTGTTCTGCAAAATCATTGCGGGGGAGATCCCCAGCAGCAAAGTGTATGAAGACGAAAAGGTTTTCGCCTTCCGTGACATCAACCCCCAGGCGCCGGTGCACGTGCTGGTGGTGCCGAAGACGCATCTGGCTTCCCTGAACGAGGTCACGGCGGAGACCGCTGACAGCGCCGCCGCCTGCCTGCAGGCCATTCCGGCCATTGCCGCCGCGGAAGGCCTTCATGAAGGCTACCGCGTCATCTCGAACTGCGGCGCCGCAGCCGGCCAGACGGTCATGCATCTGCACTTCCACCTCATCGGAGGGCGTCAGCTCGGCGAAAAGATCGTCTGACAACCAACACGCCGACCTGCGGTTCTGCCTGAATCATGCGCAGACTTCTGACGGCATGCTGCGGATTTGCCGCAGCCGTGTTTGCCGCATACTATCTGCTCCCGGTCCGGGGCAGCCTGACCGCCGCCGCTTGTTTTTGCGCGGCGGCGGTTTTGCTGCTTGCGGTATGGCAGTTCGGTGTGCGGCGGCAGCGCGGTGCCGGGCAGACTGACTCCGGGCGCGGCGGCGCGGAAGGCGGCGCAAAGGGGAACGCTCTGCTGCACAGGGCCTTTCTGCTCTTTCTGGGTGCGGCAGCGGGCTTCGGCGTTTACGCCCTGCACTGGCACGGCACCCTGCGCTATGCCGAAGTCTGGGACGGGACTGAACAGATGCTGCAGGTGCGCGTGATGGAGGCCCCGCAGACATACAGTTATTATACCCGGGTCCATGTGCAGCGCACGGAGGCGCCGAAGCTGGACCTGATGCTCTATGACTACCGCGGGCTTGTGCGCAAAGAGGACAGTGTTCCGTCCGGGGATGCTGCCGGGGATGCCGGAGGTGCCGGCATTTTGGTGCAGCCCGGGGATCTTCTGCAGGTTACGGCGAAGCTGAGAAGGGCCGATCTGCGCTACGGCGAGCGGAACGACAGCTACGTCTCAAAGGATATTTACCTGACCGGCACCCTGTACGCGGCGGAGGCTTTGCCGGGCCGCCCGCTGACGTTGCGCACGCTTGCCGCCCGCTGCAGCAGCCGGCTCTCGTCCTTCGCGGAAGGCTTTTTCAGCCGCGATACCGCTGTGTTCATGCGCTCTCTGATGCTGGGGGACAAAACGGATTTTTACCGCGACCTCCCGCTGTACGCCTCCATGCGGGGCGCGGGGCTGATGCATATTGTGGCGGTTTCCGGCATGCACATCGCGTTTCTGGTCGGGATGGTCCAGCTGCTCTTCGGGGCGAAGCCGGCCTCCTCCCTTGCCGGTATCGCGCTGGCATGGTTTTTTGTGTTCATGACCGGGGCGTCCCCTTCGGCGGTCCGGGCCGGCATTATGCAGACGGTCCTGCTGATGGCCCCCATCTTCCGCCGGGAGAATGACGGCCCGACCTCGCTGGGGGTGGCGCTGGGGCTGATCCTGCTGCTGAACCCCTTCAGCTGCGCAAGCATCAGCCTGCAGATGTCCTTTTCGGCCATGGCGGGGATGGTTCTGTTGGCGGAGCCGCTGACCGGGGCCATGATGCACGCTCTGGCCCTGCGGGAGCAGAGCCGCCTGCGGGCTCCGGTTTCGGTGGTGGCGGCGTCCCTCGCGGTGCTGGCCACCTCGGCGCCGGTCACGGTGCTGCATTTCGGTACCCTGGCGGTTTATGCGCCGCTGACGAACCTGTTGGGCCTCTGGGCGGTTTCGCTCTGCTTCAGCTTCGGCTGGCTGGGCTGCCTGGCAGGCACCCTCTGGCTTCCGCTGGGGAAGCTGCTGGCCCTGCCTGCCGAGCTTTTCGCACGTTATCTGATGGCGCTGGCGCGGGTGATCAGCCGTCTGCCGCACCATCTGGTGGCGATGCGCGGCACCGAGATGCTGCTCTGGCTGCTGCTGTGCTATGCGCTTGCCCTGGCCGCCTGGCTGTGGAAAAGCGGCGGCCGGCTGCGGGTGCTGCTGCCTCTGGGGCTGGGGATCCTGAGCCTTGCGGCGGTGCTGACCGCGGAAAAACAGTGGTACCGGAGCCCGGATGCGGTGGTCACGGCCGTGGATGTGGGGCAGGGGGCCTGTGTCTGCGTACTCTCCGGTGACGACACCCTGATGCTGGACTGCGGCGGACTGAACAACCTGAACAACGCCGGTGAGACGGCCGCCACCTGGCTGGCGAGCGCCGGCCGCACCCGGGTGGACACCCTGGTGCTGTCGCACCTGCATGCGGATCATGCAAACGGCGTCCCCATGCTGCTGGAGCTGATGCCGGTGAGGCGGATTATCCTTTCACCGGAGGCCGCCCGGGAGGATGAACTGCTCCTGGAGATTGTGCTCGCGGCCGAAGCCCACGGCACGGAGCTCGTTAACCTGGAAGAGGACCTGACCCTGCAGGAGGGGAACATGACGCTGCGGCTCTTTGCACCGCAGAAGGACTGTCCTGACCTGGAGAGCGGTGAAAACCTGCCCGAACCGGAAACCGCCTCCGGAAACACCGGCGCCGGCGACCTGAATGAACGCTGTATCATCAGCCTGGTTTCCGTCGGGGACTTTGACCTGTTTTTCACCGGTGATGCGCCGAAGCAGGCGGAGCTGCAGCTGGTGGAGAAGCTGACCGCCGCCCGAGCTCTGCCGGATACGGAGGTTCTGATCGTCGGGCATCACGGCTCGGACACGGCGTCGGCCCCTGCCTTTCTGGAGGCCATCCGGGCGGAGCAGGCTATCATCAGTGTGGGAAAGAACAATTCCTACGGCCATCCGACCCGGCAGGTGCTGGCGAGACTCCAGAACTGCGGGATGGAAATCTACCGGACGGACCTGAACGGTACCGTGGAAGTGCGCTTTAACGCGGCTTAGGGCAAAAATCAGCTCTTTCTGCTGAACGGAAAACGGGGAGCGGCACATTATGGCGAAACGAAAAAAAGAACCTCCGCTGAACTATAATGCGGAGATCAGAAGACTCAAGGATCAGGGACCGGAGCGCCTTTACCTGCTGTGGGGGGAAGAGGACTATCTGCACGACAGCTTTCTGCAGGAACTGCGGAACCTCTGCGCCCCGGACGATGACGGATTTCAGGTCCGCGTTTTCAAGGATGCGAAGCCGGACCCGGATGAGCTGCGTTATGCCATTGACACCCTGCCGTTTTTCAGCGAGCGGAATCTGATCGAGATCCGGGATGCCGACGCGGGGAAAAGCGAGGCGGACCGCCTCATTGAAGTACTCTCCGACATCCCGGAGTATGCGACGGTCGTGTTCCGGCTGGAGCGCGGCGTCGAGCCGGACGGGCGCAGCAAACTGGTGAAGTTCCTGCGGGAGCGGGGCAGGGAAATCCGCTTTACCGTGCAGGATCAGAACATGCTGGTGCGCTGGATTACACGCCGCTTCGCCTATTACGGCAAAGGCCTCGAGATGGAGGCGGCACAGAGGCTCATTTATCTCAGCGGGGACCAGATGAAGGCGCTGATTCCGGAAATCGAAAAGATCGCAGCCTATGCAAAAGGCGAAAAGGTGACGGCCGCGGATGTCAACGCCGTGGCAAATCGCATTCCCGAGTCGGATATTTTTGACCTGACCAATGCCATTGCCGACCGGAAGTTTCAGACGGCTGCGGGCATACTGGCCGACCTGCTGGAACAGCGCGATACCAGTGTCACGGTGATTCTGTCCCTGCTTTCCGGGCAGTTCCGCCGGATTCTGATTGCGGGCGATGCGAAGGATACCGCCGAGGTGATGGAACTCTGCGGCCTGAAAAGTGATTATCCGGCGCGGCTTCTGCGGAATTCGGCAAGAGGCTTTCAGAGAGAGCAGCTGAAGCATGCCATTGAGCTGTGCATGCAGGCGGATTACCGGCTGAAGTCGGAAAGTGTGGATGAAAAACAGCTGCTGAAGGAGACCGTGATGCGCATTGCCCTGGAATGCAGCGAAGCGCGGCCGGAAGGCCTCAGCCGCTGAGACCGCGGTGTGAAGGACATGAACGGGAAAACAGATCCGGCGGCGGAAGCCACCACGGCAGGGGATGCCCGCAGCGAAAACACGTCTGCGCGGCGCAGCAGACCCCGCATCCGCGAGGTGCTGGTGGTAGAAGGCCGCTATGACCGCAATGCGCTCAGCCAGGTGGTGGACGCGCTGATTTTTGAGACGGGCGGCTTTTCCATTTTCCATAATCCGGAAAAACTGAAGGCCCTGCGCATGCTGGCCGACGAGCGGGGCCTGATTCTGCTGACGGATCCGGACGGCGCGGGCCTTGTGATCCGCAGCCGCCTGAAAGGTCTGCTGCCGCCGGAAAAGATCCGGCAGGCGTATATCCCCCAGGTAGAGGGAAAGGAGCGCCGCAAGCAGAAGCCTTCAAAGCAGGGCCTGCTCGGCGTGGAGGGAATGCCGCCCGAGGTCCTGCTGCGCACCCTGCGCGCTGCCGGGGCAACGGAAGAGGCGCCCGGCGAGAGGGGCAGCAGCCTGACGGCGGCCGACTTCTACGCGCTGGGCCTGACCGGAAAGCCGGGATCTGCCGCCCTGCGCAGAAAGCTGGCGGAAAGCCTGGACCTCCCGGGGAACATCAGCCAGAAGGATCTGCGGAAGGCGGCGGAGCTGCTGCTTACGGCAGAGGAACTGAGAGAGCTGCTTACCCGGTTGACAAGCGGATGAAACTGCGATACAATACCCGCGCAAACGGAAAGCACCCTTCCGTTGAAACATGCCCACGTAGCTCAGCAGGATAGAGCGACCGCCTCCTAAGCGGTAGGTCGGAGGTTCGAATCCCCTCGTGGGTGCCAGAAGTCCCGCGGAAAATCAAGGTTTCTTGGTTTTCCGCTTTTCTCATCTCCGCATAAAATCCCGGCTGTTGAAAAAGGCTGATTGCATGAATTGAAATGTTCTCCCAAAAGCGGACACGGAGAAATTCATCAGATTCGGGTATGAAATGAAGGATAATCTGTGAACTCCAGAAGTGGAGGTCGTAAAGATCAGGGGACGGTGAACAATGAGTCTTTATGCAATAGGCGATCTGCACCTGCATTATCAGTCCGTACTGAAAGCTCCGGGGCAGCTGCATGACCGTGTATGGAAAAACCATGAAGAGAGGTTCCGGAAGAACTGTGAAAAGCTGGTGACAGATCAGGATACCCTTGTCCTGGTCGGGGATCACAGCTGGGGAAAGAATCTCCCGGAGTGTGAACTGGATCTTCAATACATCTGCGATCTGCCCGGCAGGAAGATTCTGACAAGGGGCAACCACGATATGTTCTGGGATGCGGAGAAGACCGGACAGCTGAATGCGCGTTATCAGCCGCATCTTACATTTCTGCAAGACAGTTATGAGACATATCAGGACTACGCGCTTGTGGGCACAAAAGGCTTTACCTTTGAAGGACCGTTTTATCTGGACCGTCGCGGCCGGATCATAGGCTGGGATGAAGAAGCGGAGATCCATGCTAAGAAGCTTGTGGAGCGGGAACTTCAGCGCCTCCGGAAGTCTTTTGAACTGGCGAGGGCAGACGGATACCGGAAATATATCATGTTCCTGCACTACCCGCCCACCAGCATTCTGGAGGAACGCAGCGGATTTACCGATATGGCGGAGGATTACGGTGCGGAACAGGTAATCTATGCGCACTGCCACGGCGAAAGCAGATTTAATGACAGTATTCATGGGGAATTCCGCGGGCGGACATATCATCTGGTATCGGGAGACTATCTGCGCTGGAAACCGCTTAAGATATGCTGAAAGATCCGGAAACAGACATCAGATGCGGGTGCAGACAACGCCCGGATTTTCTGTTTTACAGAACTGCGCGAACGTGATAAGATGATCCTGATCACGCGGCGCGGAAACGACTTACACACCGGCCGGGTCGGCCGTTGCCGACATGGAGGAAATACCGGAGGAAGCGGCATAACGCAAGCCGAGGAAGCTCTATGGAGTTTTAAAGATGTACGCTTACGAGTCTGAAATCGAGGAAAGCCAAGGGTGTTATGGATGAAGAAGGTCCTGATTTCTGTTTTAACAGTGACACTGCTGACTGCCTGCCTCTCCGGCTGCGGCCGTGCGGCCGTCTCTGAGGACCCCGCACCCGTCCCCACCGCAGAGCCGACGGAGGATCCGGTTCCCATGCTGAGTTTCCCGGACGGCTCCGCCCACCGGGCGGATGAAACGAGGCTTACGCTCCGCAGTCTTGCGCACAGGGATGTGCCGGAAACCGCGGAGCTGCTGAAACAGATGCCGGAACTGGAGTATGTTGACCTTGGTACGGACGGTGCCTGGACCGAAACGGAACGCGCGGAACTGAATGCGGAGACTGCTGCCGTGCAGCGCCCCGAAGAAGCTACGCGCGATCTTACATGGGCGGATCTTCTGCTGCTGCAGGAAGCGGCGCCCCGGGCGGATCTTGATTACCGATTTGTGTTTTACGGGCGGTATCTCAGCACCCTGTCGGAGGAAATGGACCTCAACCACAGCATCATGAGCGATGAAGGAGCCGCCGTCCGGGAGATCCTGCCGCTGATGAAATACTGTAAACGACTGGACATGGATTCCTGTGGCGTTTCCTCGGAGGAGATGGCAAAGATCCGGGATGATTTCCCGGATCTGGAAGTGATCTGGCGGATCTGGTTTGCAAACGGCCAGTTTACCATGCGAACGGACTCCGAACGCCTCTGGTGTGCTGCTTTCTATCCGTACATGTGGGATGAATACACACAGGAACTCAAATACCTGACCCACCTGAAATATCTGGATCTCGGCCACAACCTGCAGCTGCATGACTGGAACTTTCTGCGGTATATGCCGGACCTGGAAGTGCTGATCCTGACGTCGAGCAGCTGGGAATCGCTGGATATGCTGGAAAACTGTACGAAGCTGGAATTTCTGGAGATTATTCCCTACGCGCATCTTGACCTTGACCTTCATCCGCTGGCGGGGCTTACCAATCTCGAGCATCTGAACATCTGCGCGATGGGTACAACAGAAGGCTGGGAAGTGCTGCTGAACATGAAAAAGCTGAAACGGCTCTGGATCGGGGAGGAGACCGGGTACTATCTCCCGGAAGGGGCGGCGGAACAGATCAGGGAGGCTCTGCCGGATACGGAAATCATGTTCCGGGGCGGCGGGGCCGCCACCGGCAGCTGGAGAATCAATCCGGACGGAACGGTTCCGGAGCGCTATGCCCTGCTGCGGGAGCAGTTTGACTATGACCACTGGCCCTCTGTTGCGCCGTATCCGTACAACGACCCGAAATACAATCCGCCCTGGTGATGCATTCTTCCTGCCCAGGCAGGGAAATGATTCTCAGGGAACGCTCCTCGGTTCAAGGCAAACAGAAACAGGCACACAATGCTCCTGGCTGGACCTCAAATGGGTCGCCGGATTCATTGTGTGCCTGTTTTTTGGGAAACCGTAATCGTATTTCAGTATGTAGGATCGCACCCTTTTGCCTGGCAAAATGGAGCCCCGGGAGCCCGAGGGCGTCAGCCGAACAGTTTTCGCAACCCCTTCTTCTCATAGGGAGCGCTGGTGATGCCGGTGACGGTGTATCCGGTCGGATCAATCGCACGGCGAATCGCGTCTTCCTCCGGAACCTCATCCGTCAGGATGACGGTCTCGCCCCTTGTGTGGGAGGAAGTGACCTTTCGGACCGGAAGGGCCTTCCGCACGGCGTCGTTGACATGCGCCTCGCACATGCCGCACATCATGCCGTCGACTTTTACGGTGGTCTGTATCATTTCAAAGTCTCCTTTTTGGCCTTCGGCGGGATCGCTCCGCAGCTGCCGCCGGCACAGCTCCCGCCGGCACAGAGGCCGCAGGAGGCGCAGCTGCCGCCGCAGGAGGATTTTCCTGCCTTTTTGTCCCGGATCATGCCGCGGATGAGCAGGGCCACCACGAGAACCAGGACCGCGATAATGATGATATTTGCCAGATTGGCAGAGAGCCAGACCAGCATGAACAGTCACCTGCTTTCAAAGGGTGTTCCCCCGCCGTTCGGCGGGGGAACGGTTTCATCAGGGGGGAAAAGAGAGAGTTGAAAATTACTGAATGGTCAGAGTATTTGCTTCCTTGTAGGGCTTAAAGAGCTGGTAGCAGATCGCTGCCACAATCGCGATGCCGACAATCAGGCCGATGATGTTCACACCGCCGACGAAGGCTCTGCCGATCTGGAAGACCGCAAGTCCGATGGCATAGGCGAACAGGCACTGATATCCGATGGCAAACCAGGTCCACTTGCGGTTGTTCATTTCGCGCTTGATGGCGCCGATGGCCGCAAAGCAGGGGGCGCAGAGGAGGTTGAAGATCATGAAGGCATAGGCAGCCAGCTTGCCGTGACCGCCGGAGAAGCTGTTGAAGTCGGCTGCGACACGATCCCAGATCTGTTCGCCTTCTTCACCCAGTTCATCCTCGCCGTCCTGATCATCATAATTATACAGCACACCGAAGGTTCCGACAACCTCTTCTTTTGCAACAAGGCCGGTGACGGTGGCAACCGTCGGCTTCCAGGAGCCGAAGCCCAGCGGACGGAAGACAGGAGCCACGGTGTTGCCGACGCCTGCAAGGACGGAGGCGTCCATGGGGGTGACATCCTCTTCGGGGATGTTCATGCGGTCGGCCAGGGTGGCGACATACTCGTCGGTAACAAGGGTCTCGTCCTCAAACAGGTCGTCCACCATGCCGAAGCGGCCGTTGACGGAGCCGAAGCTGGAGAGGAACCAGATCACAATGGAGCTGAGCACAATGACGGTGCCTGCGCGCTTGATGAAGGACCAGCCGCGCTCCCAGGTGCCGCGGAGCACGTTGCCCAGGGAAGGAGCGTGGTAGGCGGGAAGCTCCATGACGAAGGGAGCGGGGTCGCCGGCAAACATCTTGGTCTTCTTCAGCATGATACCGGAGACGATGATGGCACCGATGCCGATGAAGTAGGCGCTGGTGGCAATCAGACCGCTGCCGCCGAAGAGGGCACCGGCAATGAGGCCGATGATGGGCATCTTGGCGCCGCAGGGGACAAAGGTGGTGGTCATGATGGTCATGCGGCGGTCACGCTCGTTTTCGATGGTACGGGA
>CAZBXX010000020.1:0-20626 GCA_964495965.1 uncultured Oscillospiraceae bacterium
ACCTGAACCAGGACCAGAACCTGAACCAGGACCAGAACCTGAATCAGGACCAGAATCTGAATCAAGGCCAGGAACAGGGCCAGGACGAGGAACAGCCTCAGGAGGAGAACACCCTTTCCGATACTAAGGATGCTTCAGCCGACCAGCAGAATGCAGCGCTGACTGCCCCTGCCCCTGCAAAAGCCCCGGCTTCCGACACCGAAAGCACCGGGAGCACCGAGAAGTACACCATCACCGTGGACGCCCCCAAAGCCGAAATTACAACCGGCGGCGACATTAAAAAAGAGGCGGACGGAAAATACTCTCTCCCGAAGAACAGCGAAAAAGGCGGCAGCATGAAGTTCATGCCGAAGGATGAATACACCACCCTCGAAAAGCCTGTTGTGGAGAAATCCAAGGATATGGAAGGTTCTGTTGAACAGGTCGAGGGCGGCGGCTGGTTGCTGAGAATCAAGAAGCTCCTTGCCAATATCAAGGTCACAGTCAAGGGTAATGACTGGCGCGACGCCTACTACTGGTTCAACTGCGAGGTGGTCAAAAAGATCAAGGCTGCCCCTGAGAACGGCACCGTTGAAATTGATGGCCGGGGCTGGGCAAGCTTCATGCGCATGGTACCCGAAGCCCTGGATGAGCGCTCCGACGTCACCATGAAGCTCACCTACTATCACCGCGGCCGCACCGAGACCGAGATCACCATTCCCGCCGGCTCCGACATTCTCGGCTCCATGCGCCCCGGCAAGACCGACATCACCTTTGACGAGATTGCAAAGCTCGTCAAGTAAAAAAGAACCGGAAACGGAACAGAGCATAAAAAACAAGGGGACCGCCTTCTATGAGGCGGTCCCCTTGTTTTTCAGTTCGAACTTATAATCTGTCATTGCGAACCAGTGACCGATGTCACTGGTGTGGCAATCCGTCCAATCCGTTCTTCTCTCCCTGCGAGAACCGTCATCCCACAAAAACCAGCGCCACATAGGTCGTGCCGCCCGTTTCCCATACGCCGACGGCCATGTCGGTGAAGGAGGCATGCAGGATATTGTTCCGGTGCGTCGGGGAGTTCATCCAGGTCTCCATCATCAGCTCCGCCGTGGCGTAGCCGCTGGTGATCTGAACCAGATTTTCACCCGTAATCTGATAGTCCACCGTCACCGCGGTGCTGCAGTGGCTGCCGTCCGGCCGGGTGTGGCCGAAGCTCACGGCGCTCTCCTGTGCCCGCAGGTTTGCGATGCTCTGCAGATCACTGGAGTACTTCAGCGTCTGAAGCCCGTTCTCCGTGCGTGCTTTGTTTACCAGGGCGAAGAGCTGCGTCGGGAAGCCGTCCGGAACCTTGTTAGCCTCGGCCGTGGCAAAGGTGTTGCTTGCGGCCTCGGAACCCGCGCCTGTGCCTGTACCGGTACTCTGTGCGGCCTGCGTGTTCTGGCTGCCGCTCACCGGGGTGATGGTGCCGCCCGGGCCCACGACCACGGCCTTCTCGGGGGCGCTCAGCCCGCCGGAGAGGGAGGCGTCCGCCTGACCGCCGACCACGGTCTGCGCGCCGCTGTTGGCTGCGGGTGCGTCCGGCTGAATGGCGGAGGCAACGCTGCCATTGCTCACAACCGCGTTCCCGCCAGCATTGCTGCCCGCAGATGCGCTCCCGCTCGTACCGCCGCTCACGACCACCGCGCTGCTTTCCGGCTCGGCAAGCCCGCCGCTGTTCTGCACCGGGCCGCCCACAATCACCACCGTCCCTGCCGCAAAGGCGGGCGCGGCGAACAGGCCTGCGCACATCACCAGGCACAGCGCCAGGGAGAGAACGGTCTTAAAGGTCAGGGAATTCCGTTTCACTTGTTTCATCATTGGAACCTCACTTTGCTGAGTTTGTTCTGCCGCCGGACCGCCGAACCATGTCATTGCGAACCAGTGACCGATGTCACTGGTGTGGCAATCCGTAACACCCGGCACAATCCGTAGTCCTCCGTGCAATCCGTACTGCTCCGCACTGCCGAATCTGTCATTGCGAACCGCCCACCTGTCATTGCGAACCAGTGACCGATGTCACTGGTGTGGCAATCCGTAGTCCCCTGGGCAATCCGTAATCCCCGGCAAATCCGTCTTCAGAAGCGGCAAAACTTCATTCGCTGTGAATTGTAACACACAAAAATCAAAATGTCAACAAAAGGTTACAAAATAGGAACGAGACCGTTCTTTGTTCACATCCTCTTCATATTCGGTTCACAGGCGATCCTTACCTTTATAATAGAATACTTCAGAAAAGTTACAGAATTCATCAGATGATTCCCTAAAAGCCGTGTAACCGGAGCTTCAGATTGCCCGGTTTTTAACAAACTGCCTGCGCTTTTCCGCTGAAATCCTCCGAAAAGCGGCTCTGATCATAGTCAAGAGAGCGCTTTCCGGCCTGAAAAGATGAGCCGGGGCTTTCAAACAGCCGGATGTTGTCCCTGCAGAAACCCAGAATCTAAAAAATTCTGAAGAATGGAATTTTCCTCTTGACATTGCAGGTTACAAAGTCTATAATGCTGATTACAAATAAGTTACAATGCGTTGACATGGGATTTTGCGGCTTCGGATTTCGCTGTCCGCTGGCTCGGCCGGCCGGGCGATCCGGAAGCTCAAACTTTCATTCAAAATTCATTGTAGGACGGAAAAGGAGTGGCAATATGAAATCCACACGCAGACTTCTTTCAATTCTCCTGTGCCTGGTGATGTGCCTGTCTCTGCTGCCGACGGCGTTTGCAGCGGACGATGCGCTCGTCTCCTCCGGCTTTGCCGGCCCCGGCGCGACCTTTAAGCTGTACTCCAGCGGCAAGCTCGTCATCAACGGCACCGGTGTGCCCGTGGCGGACATGGCCCAGTGGAGTTTTGCGGACAATCCATCGTATGTCTGGACAGCTGATGATATCCTTGCGACCCGCTCCGCCATCAAGGAGCTGGTCATCGAAGAGGGTATTATTGCCCTCGCTGACGATGTCTTCCATGACTGCCCGAATCTGACCCGCGTCAGCCTTCCGGATTCCCTGACCTTTATCGCGGACGGCGCTTTCATGAACTGCTCGGGTCTCAAGGCCATCACCATCCCCAGCGGTGTGACCTGGATTGGCGTGGAGGCCTTCAAAGGTTGCGTGAGCCTGGCGGATCTCCTTTTCACCAAGAGTGTGAGAGAAATCGGCGAGAGCGCTTTTGAAGACTGTACAAAGCTGGGTTCTGTTACCTTCCCGGCGGGCGCCAGCGTGATCGGCGACAGGGCCTTTGCCAACTGCAAGGCGCTGAAGACCATCGCCTTCCTGGGGAGCTTTGAGGACAATTCCAGTCCTTCCTTCGGTGTCTATCTTGATGCTTCGGAAGAGGCGTTCCTCAACGTCAAGGCGGATGTCTATTACCCGGTTGATAACGCAAGCTGGAACAATATCGTAAACCCGATGAACACCTACAACGACTTCGGCGGCCGCCTGACCTGGAAGGCTGCAACGGCGCAGACCTCCAGCGAGGGCTGGGTTCTGAAGCCCGGCGGCTGGTACTATTATGTCGGAGGTGAGATGATCACCTCCAACTGGAAGGCCTACGGCGGCAAGTGGTTTTATTTCGGCGCGGACGGCCGTATGCTGACCGGCCTTCAGCAGATTAACGGGAACTACTACTACTTCGGCCAGGGCGAGAGTGTTGACGGCTATCCTCTCGGCGCCCGGGTTTCCGGCCTGGTAAAGAAGGCAAACGGAACCGACGATTATTTCTTTGATGAAAACGGCGTGTGGCAGCCCTCCTACTCCGGTGTTGACGATGATGGCATTGAGTACATGAAGAACGGCTGGCAGAAGGTCTACGACCGCGATGACACCGACGGCACGAAGTACAAGTGGTATTACATCCGCAACAAGGCCAAGGTCACCGGCTGGCTCTGGTCCAACGGTTACTGGTACTATCTCGACCCCACCACCGGCGCCATGGTCACCGGCTGGCTGACCTGGAAGGGCAACACCTACTATCTGCGTCCGCTGGATAAGGCGAGAGAGGACGGCATCCCCAGCAAGGAAGGCTCGATGATCGCCGGCCGCAGCGCCACCATCGGCGGCACGGTCTATACCTTTGACAAGAGCGGCGCCCTGGTGGGCGGGAAAATGGAAGACAACCCGATGGGCATTGCCACCGGCTTCCAGAACGAAGGCTCTGCCGCCATGCCCGATTGGAAGTTCTACGGCTCCGACGGCAAGAAGGCCACCGGCTGGCTGCTTCTGGACGGCAACTGGTACTACTTTGACAGCAAGGGCACTATGCAGACCGGATGGAAGAAGATCAAGGGCGCGTGGTACTACCTGACCAAGTGGGCCCCCAGCGGCGATGAAGATGTCCCCACGAACTGGTATGAAATTACTGACCCGACGGATAAGTCCACCGACCCGTACTTCGCCGGCCGTATGGTCACCGGCTTCAACAAGATCCCCTACACCAAGAACGGTGTCAACACGGTCAAGACCTATTACTTCAAGCCCAGCGGGGCTCTGAACGGCAAGGGTTGGATCAAGGTCGGCATCAAGTGGTATCATTTGGAGGAGGACGGCGTTGTCAACACCGGTTGGTTCCGCGACGGCACCAAGTGGTATTACCTGGATCCCACTTCCAATCCCATCGGCGAGATGGTGACAGGCTATGTGACCACCCTGGCGGACAACACTACCACGATTAAGGATCCCAGCGGCGCAGACAACGGCGGCGAATCCTTCAAGGCCAGCGGCGAGTGGATCGGCTCCGGCGAGCTGGTCACCGCCACCAAGTCCGGCGCCTGGAAGAAGCATGGCAATTACTGGTATTACTACGACGCCAACGGCGACGACTACAATTACGGCAACTTCAACGCCGTTACCGGCTGGCAGGAAATCAAGGGTAAGTGGTACTATCTGTCTCCGACCGGCAGCACAGATCCCAATAATCCTCCCTGCGTCGGATACATGTACACCGGCTTCCAGGAAATTGACGGCGAGAAGTACTTCTTCGACATGAAGAACGGCAATGCCCTGGGCGGCTGGCAGAAGATTGACGGTGTCTTTTACTACTTCTATCCGAAACATGACGGCACCTTTGGAAAGATGCTGAAGGGCTGGAACTACATCAACAACAACTGGTACTATATGAACGACACCACCGGCGCTCTGCAGGACGGCTGGTATCAGGTGACCAGCGATGATATCGGTGCGAAGGAGCAGGGCTTTGCTCCCGGCTGGTACCTGCTGAACCCGGATACCTCCAGCAGCACCTACGGTGCCATGCAGAAGGGCGGCTGGAAGCAGCTGAACGGCAAGTGGTATTACTTCCACAACGAGCACGACGGCGCTTACGGCAAGCTGGAGCAGGGCAAGTGGATTGAAGGCAAGGGCGGAAAACTCTACTATGTCAAGGCTTCCACGAACCCGGCCGAGAGCTGGATGGTGACCGGAATCCAGACTCTGCCCGACGGCAAGACATACCTCTTCGGCAGCGACGGCAAACTTCAGGATCCGGACGGCTGGAAGAAGGTCGGCGACAAGTGGTACTTCTTCAGCTACGATTCCACGGCGGCTGACGGCGCCGGCGCCCAGGTCGCGAAGACCGGCTGGATCACCGACGGCGACAAGTACTACGCAGATGAGAACGGCGTCATGAAGACCGGGCTCCAGACCATCGACGGTAAGAAGTATTACTTCAACAGCGATGGCGCCCTGCAGAAAGGCTGGCAGACGGTCGGCGGCAAGAAGTACTACTTCGACAGCAGCACCACGCCCACCGGCCAGGCCGTGACGGGACAGGAGAAGGCTATCTCCGGCAATACCTACCTCTTTGACGATGAAGGCGTCATGCAGACCGGTTTCCAGGAGACCGGCGGCAAGACCTACTACTACGGCACCGACGGCGTCAAGCAGGCGCTGACCGGCATCCAGACCATCGACGGCAAGAAGTATTATTTTGACAGCAGCAATGCCGTCCAGACCGGCTGGCAGACCGTTGACGGCAAGGATTATTACTTCGACAGCAGCACCAGCCCCAGTGGCCAGGCCGTAACCGGCAAGACGGACATCGGCGGCGACACCTACTTCTTTGATGACGATGGTGTCAAGCAGACGGCATGCTGGCAGACCATCAGCGACAAGACCTACCGTTTTAACGGCGAAGGAAAGATGATCAAGGGCACCATGGCCACCATCGACAGCAAGACCTACTACTTCCACGATGACGGCGCCAGGGCTGAGGAAGAGCTTGTGGAATACACAGACGGCGAAACCTACGGCTTTGATGAAGACGGCGCGATGATCGTCAATGACAGCCACGAGTTTGACGGCGAGATGTGGTACTTCGACAATCAGGGCCACGGCGGCAAAGTCTGATCCCTGAAAGAAAAGCCGCAGCAAAACAGTAACACAACACATTAAAACAAATGAAAACGGCAGCCCGTGCGGTGAAAACCGCACGGGCTGTTGGTATATGAGCGCAAAAAGACAGAGGAAAACAGCTTCACATCTCTTGTTTTGCGGTGAAAAAACAGTAAGCGTCAAATAAAATAGCGTAACTACTTCCGGGATCTACATGTATCCGGAACATTCTGAGGAAGCAGCGCTGTAATCCAGTCTTCGTTTCGCGCATTCATCTTTGGCGCTTCAGAAAAGATATATTTCAAGTAGGTATATGGATCCAGGCCGTTTGCGATGGCCTGCTGCGCATCGGCGGGAGCCAGATGCACAACCGCGTGCTGAACTTGTCATTGCGGATCAGCGCCAGCGTCCTGGTGCTCTACAGAATCCTGGTTTTGCCCATGGGCACGCCGATCGTTACGGGCTTTGCCGTCTCCACCTGCTTGTCTACGACGGCAAAGCGCATTCCCACTCCGTAGATTTCTGTTTTGTGGTTGATCGGCAAAAAACTCTGTTTGCGATGATATCAAAGCGCTTGCGCCCCCCGGTTCCGGCTTACCCCTCCAGATATGTCTGCCACCAGCGGAGAGCATTCCGGGAGGTAATCTTGAAAGAAACGGTCTTTGTGCCACCGTAATTCCCGATTCCCCGGAAAGTGACCTTTGCAGTTCCCTTGCTGATGTTACCGGAATAAGAAACCACCTCATAATCCCGGCCGAGAATCAGTTTTGTTTTCGCCTTTCCGATGGTACACAGTATGTCCTCATCCGCCAGGGTGACCGCATTGCCGGTATACTCCTGATTTGCGATTCTGAAAGTCGCTTTTGAGATGTTGTTTGCGGCTGCAATCACGCGGAAGACGGCAGTGGTCGTCCCCGTATAATTGCCTTTCCCGCTTACGGTGACCATAACCCGGGTACCGGCTTCGAGCGCCGGACTGGATTTGGTAAGGATCGTTCCGTCGGAAAGACTGTAAACAAGAGTTTTTTCATAATCTTTTCCGGCCTGCAGTTTTTTCCCGCCGGAGTCGGTCAGCGTCACCTTTGTGGTGTATTTGTTGGCTTTCCCGCTGTACAGGATATCGTCGGCGGTGATTCGTACATTCCTAATCGGGCAGGGCCGGATCGTAAATACAGCAGACGCGGTCCCGGAATAATTGCCTTTTCCGGTGACTGTAACGGTGGGAAGTTTGGCGGTTGATTCTGTTGTAGCGACTGTGTTGTTGGAATATTTGACGGTATAGTCTTTGCCGGATTTCAGAGTCGTTCCTTTCCAGGAAACACGAACAGATGGCTTTGCTCCGCCTTTTTCATAATACGGGCTGCTGTCAACCGATATGACGAGGTCCGGATTCTGAAAGGTTTTTGACCCTAAAGAGACCCTGTTGATTTTGAAACTTTTTGACAGTTTGGATCCCGCATATCCGTTGATGCCGGTAAAGGTCATTTTTGCTGTTCCCGCGTTTCTGTTGGCGGAGTATGTGACGACATAGTCTCCCGTAACGCCGCCGTCCGCACTCTCCGTCAGCGGCGTTTTTGCTTTGTCCCCTGCAAATACGGCAAACCCGTGCTGTTCCAGAAACGCCCCGGTGTAATCCATTGCCGAAACCAGGCCCGTGACGGAACCGAGTTTTCCGACAGCCTTTACAGAAAACGCTGCGGTCTTCCTGCCTGTGAAATACGCTTCGCCTTTCGCGGTCGGCTCGACGGTGACGCTTGCCTTACCGACTTTCTCATGCCCGGTCAGGAAAGCATGAAAGAGGGTACCGGTCCAGCCCCTTTCCGCGGTGAGGGTTTCCGTAATTTTCTGCCCGGACAATGACGCGGTGACGGTCACAGTCGGAACCGCTCCTCCGGCTTTCCAGAAGAGATCGCCGCCGACCCTGACGGTAGCCTTGCTCATGTGAACTACCCGGTCCGTCACGGTTGCCCTGACGACCAGTGTTCCGGTGTAGTTGCCTTTACCGGTCAGCGTCAGCTCATAATCGCCGGCATTTGTGAGCTTCACATATTTGCCCTTCCGGTCGGTCTGGGTTCCTGCCGAATCTCCGGATGTAAGGGATACGGTGTAATCCGTCCCGATTTTGAGGGTTTTGCCGTTTACATACAGTTTGGGCGACACGCTCTGCATTTTCCCGGTTCCGGCAAGCTTTATTTCGTCGGAAGTCCCGGCGGCGATATTCACGTTCTCAATGTTGAAGTAGATCGTTTTCCTGCCGCTGTAGTTGCCTTTTAGCGAGATCACGATCTGCGGGAGTTTGGCGGACGGCGTGACAACGCCCTTCCTGTCTGCGGCTTCGGTATACTGCGCCGCTTTTGTGTTGTTTTTATAGGAGACGGAATAGGCTTTGCCGTCCAGGAGCCTGGTTCCGTCGTAAAGATGGATTTTCGGTTTAATTGCAGCGCCGGTATAAGGGAAGCTCGGAATATCTACGGTAATGGATCCCGCTCCCCGGTCCGGCGTTTCTTGGAAGGCTTCGCTTCCATCGACCGACTGCAGTGTGAGGCCGTTATCGTTGTCGAAGTAAGCGGAAGCTTCAACAAGGATCCGCTTTGTCGGCGCAACGCCGCTGCCGTCCGGATAATAGACGATCGCCCAAAGCCCGTCGGGGACGGAGCCGATTGCACTGGTGTCGTCTTCATTGACGAGAACCATGGTTACGCAGAGCTCCGGATACAGATTGCTGCCGCTGCTGCCGCACGGGGTCTGAAAATAGTATGTCAGGTCACTGATGGGTGCTTCGGAGGTATAAAGCCCGGTTGCGGAATCGTAGCTGCCGTCCGATTCGATCCGGACATACGGAATACGCTCCGCGCCAATCATTTCATTGAAATCGACGGTATACAGACCGTCTTCATCAATGCGCAGATTTCCCGTCACAGACTGATTTCCGCAGCCGACCTCTGTGAGATTCCCGTTTCCGCTTAAATCAAGAGAGGGGAGACGGTTATGATAGCAGTATAAAACCTCAAGTTCCAGGCAAGCGCTCAGGTCAAGAGCGGATAATCTGCAGTTGCTGCAGTCCAGGGTGTTCAGCGCCGGATTATTTGTGAAGTCA
This sequence comes from uncultured Oscillospiraceae bacterium, assembly GCA_964495965.1. GTDB lineage: Bacteria > Bacillota > Clostridia > Oscillospirales > Oscillospiraceae > Limivicinus. The sequence goes on from CAZBXX010000020.1 coordinate 9,433, forward strand.
AGGGATGTAAGAGGATTGTCAAAGCACAGCAAGTTTTCCAGCCTGATATTCCCGGTGAGATCCAACCCGGATATGGAGTTGCCGCTGCAATTCAAATGCGTTAATTCAGGGCAGTGGCTCACATCAAGATCTGTCAGCCCGCAGTTTGAGCAGGTCAGCACAGTCAGTTTTTCATTGTGGCTGACGTCAAGGCTTTCCAGAGGGGTGTCCCAGATAAAGAAGCGTTTCAGTTCCGGGTTGTTGCTGACATCGATATCGGTTAGGCTGCTTTCTCCGACGCCAAGGAAGGTCAGTTTCGGGCAGTTGCTCACGTTGAGCTCTGTGATGCGGCTTTCGCGCAGAGCCAGGTACTCAAGGTTGACACAATTCTCAAGGGAAAGGCTTTCAATGGAATTCCATTCGCAGTGCAGTTCCCGGAGTTCCGGATTGCCGCTCATATCCAGCTCTGTCAGAGCGTTATAGCTGCAGTTCAGGATCTGAAGGTTTTTGAACACCCCGATCCCCGAGAGGCTGGCAATTCCCCCGTTTTGCCCCTCAGTTCCGGAGATATCAAGTTCCGTGACCGAATCCACTTCCGAAAGGGAAAGAATTCCGTCACCGTTAAGATCCAGGCTGGAAAGCACATGTGCCCGGAAGAGCCGATCGGGAAATCTCGATTCGCTGATGCTTACGGCATTCTCCCATTTGGCATAGAGCGTCAGATTCCCGGTAACGGGAGCATCAAAGAGGTACTCTTCCGTCAGGTCTTCATCGGAATACCAGCCGGCAAACAGCGCGTCTTCTTTTACCGGCGCTTCCGGCGCGACAGGCTGTTTCCCACTCATAATCCTCTGCGGAGGGACCGGAGTTCCGCCGTTTGACTCAAAGCTGACCGTGACGCTGTCCAGAACATACGAGATTGCACTGGAAAGGCTTTCGGGTGTGAGACCGCCGTTTGCCTGCACGGCTCCGTACACAGGGTTGTTCCCGTCATCCAGCACGATAACCGCCGGCATGAGGACGGGACCTGTGCTGCCGCTGACATTGCTGTCGACCGTATCCCAGAAAATATTATTATATTCATACCGGTAGGTCGCGCAGTGGACGCCGATGTTTTCGGCGGCGTAAGCGGCGATGATCTCTTCCGGAATGCCGTATTCCGGATCCCAGGTTTCCGGATTGTGGCTAATATCCAGCAGGTAGATTTCAGCGGTTGCGTCCGGGTATGTCGCTGTGAAGGATTGCGCGCAATCTGTATAGTGCCGTGTCCAGCCACATTGGACGGAACCGAACAGAAGGATTTTGATATCGGCGGAGACTGTACTGAGCTGGTAACTGTCCTTTCCGATTTCATCGATACAGAGGGAAGAAAAATCATATTCAGGCGGGATGACAGTTACCTCCGGCTCGTCATCTTCCGTTTTGCCGTAGTCCGTCAGGGAGAGGGTCAGCACGTTCTCGGGGAACAGGCTGTACATGTTGTCGGAACCGCCGTTTCCGCCCGCACCGTAGGTATAGCTCAGACTGCTGAACCTGTAAGTCATGTCACGGGTTTCGTAGGAACCGCTGCTGCAGGGTGCGCCCTGCATGAAAAGATTATCCCCGTGACCGGCATCGATATTGGTGATGTCACAGAGGTAGCTTCCGCCTTCCAGCCGGACGATGTTCCACATGTGGTTTCCTCCGGACATGCTTCCGCTTACCGAGTAACAAACGGCGTCGGGGCTGAACTCGCTCCGGTCGCAGAGATACTGAAATGCCTTGGAGTAGCCCTCGCAGACTACGTTGGTGCCGGGATCCCCGTCAAAAACATCAATCAGCTGCCAGGGATCTCCGTAGGGGGTCTCGTCGTTGTCAGCAGCGGCGTGGTTATATTCCACCTGTTCACAGATGTAGTCTTTATAGGCTGTCAGTTTCTCGTAGGTCGTATCCCCGGCATAGCTGCTGATCACCGTCTGCGCATTGCTGACGGCGGCGGTGATCCGACCGGCGTGTTCGGTGCTCATTTCAAATGTTCCGGCGGCGCCGGATTCCGAATAGTCGGCACTCACACAGTAGCTGATGACGAAACTGTTACCTGTATATCCAGCCTGAAAGCCTTCGGTTTTGTCAAACCAGTATAATTCATAAGGGCAGTCCGCCAGCAGGCAGTTCACAATACGGACGAGATCCTCCCCAGAGAAAAAGTCATCCTCGCTGATGTCTGCTGTTCCGTACAGGGTCTCATAACTGACGGAAACAGAGGTGGACGTCACTTCGCCGGCCGCGATCTCTTCGATGGCGATCCTGTTTTCCCTGTACAGAATCAGCAGGGGTCCTGAAAACACGCGTTCACCGTTATCGCCGGCTGTCATGGCAGTAAAATCAGCCTCATCCAGGCCAAGCCGCTTCGCCGCGTAGCCGGTCAGAAGATCATCATTGGACAGGTTGAAAGGGCTGTCCGGAACCAACACGGGATACTCAGGGAAGGAGACGCCGTCGGCTTCTTCGGCAGGCCGGTCTTCGCCGGCTGTGTAAAGATCTTCTTCCTCAGCAGGCGGGACAGAAAGATCCTCACCGACGCTTTCAGCGGTGACGGTAAAATCGTCGGATTCCGGTTCAGAGTCTTCCTGGGTGCTGGGAGGTTCTTCCGGATTCTGAAGTTCGGAATCCGGCGCTTCCCCGTCCTGTATTCCTGTGGGTTCCCCAATCTCCGGTTCAGCCGGTTCTTCCTCCTCCGTTTCGTCCGGAAGAGAAACGTCGCTGTCGGTTTCTTCAGCCGCTTCCGAAGGCGGCAGATCCGCTTCCGGGCTCTCCGCAAACGAGGAGGGGAATAAAGAGACCAGCATCACAAAGCATAACAGAAGAGAGAATAACTGTTTCAACATATTATGATCCTCCAACGAACTGAGCAGTATTTTGAAAGCCCCCCGGCCGGCCCCTGTATTGTTTTCGGGGTTGCCGTGCAGGGAGGCTTCCAGGTGATTAACTCACCTTCACGGTGATGGTCGCTTTCTTGCCGGAGCCGTCGTTGGCGGTGACGGTAATCTTTGCGGTTCCCTTTTTCTGCCCGGGAATGATCTTTAAACAGGAATTCCTGCCATCATCTTCTATGACTGCCCCTGCCACATCCGGTTTGCTGGACTTGACGGAATAGTCCCCGTCCCAGTACCAGTTGTATTTGCTCGGCCAACCCTGGATGTAGCAGGTGTAGTAATAATAAAGGTCGCGTCCTTCGGGGTCCGGCACATTACGGGCAACCGTGCAGGACAGCGATGTTCTGCCGGCGTAATCGGGATCCCAGCTTAAGGTGACCTTTGTCAGAGGCCGTACCACACCGTATGTAATCCAGGCCCCGAGCTCGGTTCCGTCCGTGGTTTCGGCATAGACATCGACAAATACGCCGTAGTCGTCAAGATATGCGCTGACATTTTTCTTAACGGAGACAACGCCTGAAGAGCTGACGCTGACCCACTTTTTGCTTTTAAACAGTTCTTCCAGATAGACGACTTCCTCATTGCTGTCGTAGACGCGCACATCACAGGTCCATTTCACTTTTGTGATGGTGGGTTTGCCAAAGGCATCTGCGAGCCGGGCGGTGTTTTTGGCGGATTTCCCGACGGCAAGCGTTTTGTACTCATCGGTGAGAAGAAGCTCGGGATCATAAGCAACACTATTGGACAGAGAGCCGGCTGAGGAAACAATTGCGATGCCGGAAGCGGGGTTAATGACGCGGATTTTGGCCGTGGCCTTTTTGCCGCTGGCGTCGTCGGCACGGAAGGTGATGGTTGCCGTGCCGGCAGAGACGGCCTGAACAAGCCCGCTCTGATCAACGGTTGCAATGTTCTCATTGCTGCTGCTCCAGATATAGCGCTGCGCGTCTGTGCTGGCGCTGAGCTGCACATAGCTGTCGTGCCAGGTCTTCTCATCGCCCCACCAGTAATCGGTCTCAACAGAGTACAGATCCGCCTGCTTCAGCGTTCCGTTTTTGTTTGCCTGCCAGCCGTTTCCGCCAAAGCTGTCGTCCTCCACACGGATGCCGTCAATATAGGTGGCAGGGCGCTGCACTTCTATTATCTTGAAGGTGCCCGTTCCGCCGTAGTCCTTTGCGGTGGCAGTAAGAGTGAATATGTACCCGGTCGGCACACCTGCGGGAACGGACAGCTTGCCGGAGGAATTGACGGTTATGCCGTAGGGGTTCTCTGAAACGCCCCAGGAGACAGCCTTCGAATCTGCGCTGGAAGGCAGAGCCGAGACCTTATAGCTTACCGTCTTCCCGGGCGCAACCGACCCAATCCCGCTGATACTGAGGGAAGTGACATTCTGCCGGACCTGGACCGTAAACTTGGCGGAGGCATTGGAGCCGTCGCCCGCCTTCACGGTAATGGTGCATTTTCCCTTGCCCACGGGGGTGACGGTGCCGTTTGCACTGACGTCGGCGACCTTTCTGTTGCTGCTTGCAAAGGTATAGGATACGTACACAACAGGCTGCCCGTCGGCATCAAAGGCTGAAAGAGCCAGATCAAACGAACTGTATTCGTCAGAAGGAAGATTAAACGTGTACGAGGAACTGTTCAGAACGACCTTTTTTACGGGCTTCACCGGTATGACAGGGATCGAAATCTCTGTATAGCATGCCGGATTTGCAGCCGATGCCGCACGGACGGTGGCAGTGCCGTAGGATGCAGCGGCGGTTTTCAGAACACCGGTCTTCGCATTGACGCTGACGCCGGCGGGAGCGGAGATGACAGACCATGTGACCGTCTGCAGCGCTTCCGCCGGGAGGACCGTGGCCTTCAGCGTAACTGACTTCCCTGAAACAACGTATTCCGGAACCGTGGGCACTTCAACTCCGGAGGGATTGGCGTAACCCACCTTGAATGACTTTGTCGCGACCTTGCTGACGGTACCCAAGCCGTTCACGCGGACAGCTTTCAGCGTGACCTTTTTGCCGACTGTGAAGCCGTTTTCCGCCGTCACCTGAAGGAAACCGGTGTATTTTGTGCCGACGGTTACCACACCGTTTTTCACAGCGGGGGTTTTGCCGTTCAGCGTGTATACCAGGTCATCCTCGGGGAGAGCGCCTGAGAGCTCAATCCAGGATCCGTAGGGCACTTCGCCGCCGGACAGACCCGGTATGGTAATGGTCGGAGCGGCTTTTTCACTGACGAAGAACTTGGAGGCATCGACGATCCCGCCGCTGGTGGCGGCGCGGACGGCCTTCTCCACCTGCGCGGGGCTGGCGTCGGGATGCGCCGCAAGGTACAGGGCGCAGACGCCGCTGACCACGGGTGCGGCCATGGAAGTGCCGCTGTGGATAACGTAACCGCCCGGAACTGTTGACATGATGGCGGAGCCCGGCGCTGCGACATCCTGCCAGGCGCCGTAGTTGGAGAATGCGGAACGTTTCCCGGCTTCATTGACGGAACCGACGGCAATTAGCCCGGGAATGCTGTAGGCAGCGGGGTAGGATTTGACATTGGTGGCCTCATTTCCCATGGAAACCACAACCGTGACGCCACGATTAACTGCTTTGAGCAGCTTATTATATAGGTCGGTACTGTAACCATATCCGCCGATGCTCATGTTGATGACCTGCGCGCCTCCGCTTAGCGCGGCTTCGATCGCCTCGGCAAGGCGTGCACTGGTATAACTTCCGTCATCATCGCAGGCGCGGATGGAAATGATGTCCGCACCCGGCGCAATGCCGGCGCCGCCCGTGCCGTTATCGCGAATGGCGCCGATGATACCGGCGACATGTGTGCCGTGGTCGTCGACATAACCGGTCAGGCCGCTGATAGTAATGGTGGAAAAGGAGAGATCTTCATGTGCCGCAACACCCGAGTCGATGACCGCGACTTTAACGTCGCCACCTTTGGTAACGCCCCATGCCTCATAGGTGTTGACCATATCGTGCATCCACTGATAGTCGTCTGCGGTGGGATCCCTCAGATAAAGGTCGGGATTCGGAGAATTCTCATACCAGGTCTGCCAGCTCTCACGGGTGTTTACTTCTTCCCCGCTCATGGCGTTAATGTCGTTGTTGACGTAAAGGCGCGCTTCCCCGTAATCGGGCTCCGCATAAACGATCTGGTTCGCTTCCACTGCCGGGAGAGGAAGGTCCATGTCCGCTGCGGCGGTAACGGCCTCAAGCGTTGTGGCTTCGCTCAGCCGCAGTATGGCGACCCCGTACTCATAGCTCTCCAGTTCCGCGCTGTACGCCCCGGCCACCAGCTCCGCATACTCCCTGGTGTCCGCAAGGAAGAAGACTTCCCCCTCAACATAGTCAACACCCGGGGTCATCTCCTCCAGCATGCCGACAACATCGTGCTCGGTCAGAGCCTGCTTTTTCGCCAGTTCCTCATCGGAGAATTCATAGTCTTCGGGCATGCCCGTGAAGCCGAAGGGGATGCCTTCCTTCAGAGCAAGTTCAATCACGGTGCCCCACGGAGTCTCGCCGCTGACCGTGAGAGCCTCGCTCAGGCTCCGAAAACCTTCCGCTTCTGCCGTATACGTGTAGCTGCCCGGTGCAAGGAGATAGGAAGCGGAGAAGACAATCCCGTCCGCCTCCGCCTGTACGTCCGCAGCATCGGCGGCGGCAGGTACCGGTTCAGGCGTGATCACTTCAGCTTCCGCTATGGGATCCTGTGCGTCCGCCTCTGTGTCTGTTACCTCCGCCTGCAGGGCGGCTTCATATTCCGCGATGACGGCATCCGTCGCAGGCTCAACATTCAGGCCTTCCCCGTCAGCAAGGAGAAGAGTCAGCTCCTGAGCAGAGACGAAGCGGACCAGAACGAGCCGCTCAGCCGGGTCGTCCCCGTCAGCGGTACCTTCTTCATCCTCATCAAGGTTCCCTTCGTCGCCCTCTTCGAGAAGCTCTTCTTCCTGCCCCTGCGCAGGGTCGCCGTCGTCAGCGCCGTCCTCTGTGAGGTCGCCTTCCGCTGCGCCATCGGCCTCCGAGCCGCTGTCGGCGTCGTCGTTTCCATCCGCTGTGGAAGCGCTGTCATCGGCCGGAAGGTCCGTCAGCGTGTTTGCCCCTTCTGCCTCGCCGTCGGGAGGGTTCTGACTGTCATCCGCCGTCGGCGCCGCGTCCGGGCCGGCATCGTCGCCGTCAGGCAGTTCCGAAGAGAGATCATCGGAGCCGGCATTGTTTTCCGAAACGGGATCGGTTTCTGCGGTTGCGTCAGAGACTTCCAGACCGTCGGCCGCAAAAGCGGCGGGCAGCATGGAGCACAGCATGGTCAGCACCAGCAGCACGCTGAGCAGACGTTTCCTGAACTGTTGATTGTTCATTCTCTTTCTCTCCTAATTGTAAATAGATGGTTTCCGTCTTGCACTGCTGTCCGGCGGTGTAGCTTACGACTTGTCATGCGCCTGGTTCAGATAGTTGATTTCAATATGCGGCCAGCCGTTTTCGCTGCCGCGCCGGATCACGTCAGCTGGGTTCTCTTCTGTGTGGAAGGTCGCGATCCCGTATTCGTAGGAAAGAAACTCAATCTGATAGAGTTCCGCGGCCTCCAACGCACCGGCCTCCGAATCGAAAGCGCCGAACAGCTCCGCACCCTCGGCATACGGCAGCGTCTGCGCAGGCAGCGTGCCGGACTGGCTGCCCGGAATCGGCGAAGGCTGCGCTGGCCCAGTTCGTTTTCCGCATCCCGCCAGCAGCAGGCAGCCAAGCATCATGAGAATCAGTCCTTTTTTCATTGCTTCCTCCATAGGGATCACGAATGCTATACACGGTGAATCCTCCTCAGGATACTGTGCCGATGCAAAGAATAACCGTCGGAGGAGAAAATAATAATTAACCTATTATAGTATAATACAGATCTTCTGAAAGCGCAAGCATGCACGGGGTTAAACAGGGGCGCCTTACCCTGACGAATGTTGTTCTTTTCCAAACACGTTTTTACAATATCGAAAGGGGAATGGCAAGCCGGATTCTCAGCGTGTATGCCGGCGAAGGCCGGGAGGGAGGAAACAGATTTCTTCAGAACATTTTGTGCGTCTTTCCGGAATATCCCTGCTTTTGACGTTTTCGGTCAGGGTTGTCTGAAACCCGGGCGCATATTCTGGCGGAAGAACGCGATAAAAAACCCGGACAGGGGGCCGCATGCCCGCCTGTCCGGTGTCAGTTGTTTATTTATTGTCCGGTATCTTGGAGACAGGTGATTTATTTTACCACTTTTACGTTAATCGTTACCGGTGTGCCGGAGTAAGAGTCGACATCATTGTATGTCCATACTTTCACCTTGACTTTATAGGTGCTTCCCGCTTTCAGAAGGGATTTGTACTTCGCGGTTACCCGGTAGGATCCGTACCCGTTGTCCGTTACGGTAAAGGGGGAGACTCCGGTCTGTTCGATGCGGGATACCTGGTTATACGGCTGATTCTTCAAAGTGAGCTGTCCGTCAAAGGTCGTGCGCTCCATGGAAAGGGAAACCGTATGGGTGCCGGCGCTGTCAACGACTGTGGACTTCGGATTCTTGACGGTAACCGTCACTTTTTTGTCTACGATATCTGTTTCGGAGCCATTGCTCAGGGAAATCCGAAGCGTGACCGGTATCTTACCGATGGTCAGTGAAGGATCATTGGGGACAATAAAGATTCTGCCATCTCCATAAGGGGACCAGCAATAGAACCGATTATCATGCTCACCGTCTGCCGTGACAACTTCAATCCCGTCCATAAAAATGTTGGAAGCCCCGGTCGTGATTTTGGTGACAACAGAGTTGTTCTTGGAAGGCGCTGTCTCCCCGCGATAATGGGCGTTAATGGCTCCGCTGAGCGAAACTTTGACATTATAGTTATCTACAACATTTACAGTGAAGCTGAAAGGCTTTTGCAGCAATCCATTGACATCTGAGGGGGTTATGGTGACTTTATACTTCCCTGCAGGAGTATCCGCTGTTGTTGTAACGGTGTAACCCGTATAGCTGTAAGAATCCAGCGTAACTACAGGACCGTTTGCTTTCACGGGGGATACCTTAACGATTGACTGCTCAGGAGCGTACTGCCCAAAAGGTTCGTCTTTCGCCTGGTAGAAGGTACCGATATAACTGGTTCCCTTTTTAACGGTCACGGTTGAATAATCATTTTTGAATGTTACCAGACTATTGATTACCTTCACTTTCAGGGGCACGGTCGCAACAACCGCTTCGGTGTCATCGAGGAACCGAATGGTATAGCTGTAAGTGCCGGCTTTGATGTTTTCACCGGTTGGCCATGTAAGGAATTGACCGTTGTTTTCGATCTGAAAACTCATTTCCGGGGCCCCTTTAGCTTTGGTGACCGTATAGCTTGCATGTTCAGGGACTCCGGCGATCCCATTCTGATCACAAATCAAGCCAGGCCCCAACGCCTGGGCCTTCAGGCTGACGGTCGCCTGAGTTTTCATCTTGTAAGTGACAGCCGTTTTGTACTTGATATTCAGGGTTACGGGGACATAGCCTCTCCAGTTGACATATCCTTCGTCATTGTAGAAAGCAGACGCACCTTTTACATACAGGGTAACTTTGGAAGCTGAGGCGTTTTCCCCGACCTGGAGATCAATAAACAACTTGTCTTGACCGGCAGTATCATCGTACCCATAATACCCTGTCGCAGTAAAATTCGGGTCACTCGTCTGAATTTCAGCCGTTACCCCGGATAGATCGTCGGAAAAGCTTTTGCCGAGCTCATCATAGGAGGTTACTTTTGCGGAAACAGTCGATGTCTTTCCCTTTACAACCGTAACGGTGCTCATGGCAGGCGTGATCTTGGAGGGCTGGTAACGGGTGGGGATGGTGATGGCCTTGATCAGCGGATTTCTGTACCCTTCAAAGAAAAGATACGCATTGTATTTCTTGGTGATGGAGTTGAATGCCGCCTTCCCGGTGGGATCTTTGGAATACGGGTTTACAGAGCTCATGATAGAGTCGAATGCATCATTCTCTGTGAAATCGATATATCCCTCAGTAACACTGTAGCTGTAAATATTCGCTGAATAGGCGGGCGTACTTCCGTTCTGCGTTTCAACATAGGATCTGGATGCATCAAGGACGGATCCCGCTTTCGTGATCCACTTATAGGTACAGTATTCATTCTTATAATCCGGGTTGACCCAGAATTCATTGCCTTTCCATTTATCATCTTTGATTGTTATGGAAGGAAAGCTCTTGTCGAGTTTAATTGTAACTGGAACGGGGAAGACTTCTCCCTCAATTTCCTCTTCCGATTTGACTACCGTTTTGAGGTAATATTTTCCGGCTTTCGCAGTGGGATTACTGTAGTCATCGACCGCATTGATGTTATAGTATACAGCGCCGGAATACTCCTCATTTGTAATGGAATCATACTCCGCCGTGTAAATGTCATCAGTTGTGTAGTCATTGATCTCTGACTTGACAACTGCAAAGCCCGGAGCTTCCGCTGTCATGGCGCTGTCCGTATAAATGCCTTCCACGGTTACGGTATTCTGGCCGTCTTTGGGAACAAGGCCGACAAGAGAACCGGTTTCCTTGTTATAGGCAACGGTTACGGTGCTGCTGCCGATGACTGCGGGTGCAACATGAGCGGGAATCTCGTTGCCGGTGGCGTAAACGGTCGCTTCCAGGCGGCCGACTTCCTTTTTGCCCTCTTTCACGACAACTGAGACGACGGTTGTTCCCGGCTTGCCGGTGCCCTTCACCACGCCGATGCACCCGGATTTGGTGACTTTGGCAATTTTGCTGTCGCTGGAGGCGAAGCTCACAGAGACTCCGGGAATCTCCGTCACATCCTCAGTGATATCCTCGTCGCTGCTTGCATCTTCGGTCAGGGCAAACACCTTAATCTTTACTTTTCCCGCTTTCAGGTCGGCAACCGAGGTCACGATGTCTATTTGCTGCTCAGCAGCCGCAATCACCGCGGTCTCGCTGTTCTTCTCTTCAGCATAGGAAAGCGGAAAAATTACCTCGTAATCATCACCATCCAAATTGAAATCGCTGCCGGTTGTGGTGTAAGCAAAAATAAGCTCGTAGAGGGCGGGATTATCGCTGGCGCTGAGAGATTCTGTTTCGATCTCTCCTTCCTCGTCCTCTTCAGCATCGGGGTTTTCCGGTTCTTCCGGGTCAGCCGGATCCGCGGGATCTTCCGGGTCAACCGGATCCACGGGGTCAACAGGATCTTCCGGATCAGCTGGGTCTGCCGGGTCTGCGGGATCTACCGGGTCTGCGGGATCTACCGGGTCTGCGGGATCTACCGGGTCTGCGGGATCTAC
>CAZBXX010000020.1:20726-25310 GCA_964495965.1 uncultured Oscillospiraceae bacterium
CGGATCCGCGGGGTCAACCGGGCCTGCGGGGTCAGCCGGGTCTGCGGGGTCAGCAGGCTCCGCTGAGTCCGCCGGGACCGCCGGATCTATCGGATCTGCGGGAGCTTTCTGCCCTCCCACAGCATTCTCGTCTCCGGGGTTGATCTCTTCCGGGGTTTCTGTGACTTCTTCCGCTGCCTCGATGGCTTCTTCCACAGCAGCCGCGTCTTCCCCTTCTGCAAAGGTGGCAACCGGGAACAGGCTGAGGCACATCAGCAGCACCAGAAGCATTGAGAGTCCGCGCTTCAGTTCTTTCATCGTTTTCTTCTCTTTCCTTTCTTTCTGATTTTGCCCTATCGGGCCGTGTGACGGTGAAGTCAGAACTACATTCAATATACCAGATTTGCCGCATGGAAGCAAGCGCCGATTAGGTTATTTTCGATTCCGTTTTGAAATGTATGTCCGTCGAAAGTTTCTTCCGGAATACCTTGATTTTGTTATTGCAGTCCGGGGCAGATTTGTGGTAGAATACTATGTCCCGAAATGGGCGCCATTCTATCCGGAGTTCGAGGTATGCCATGCTGATGCAGTCCCGATATGCTGATCAAACTGAATTCTGTTCCGCGGAAGGGCGGGCGCAGGGCCGATACAGGGCCCTGAAGCTTCTGCTGTCTTTCTGTCTGGTGCTGGCGGCGCTGCTGTGCGCCGGGCGGCAGCAGGGCACGGCCTTTGCCGATGACGCCGCCGCGTATGACCGGATCTACTACTTCAACATGGACAGCAAGGGCCTGCAGGGCAACATGATGCTGGTGGAGACCACGGACGCGAACGGGGTCCCGCACTGGGGCCTGCTGGACGCCGGACACCGCTACGCCAAGACCATACAGGACGACCCGGACAACAGCAGTAAATCCTTCTCCACAAAGGTCCACGGACTCTCCAGCCAGATTTACTGCCGCAACGGCAAGGACGTGGCCCAGTACATGATCAACGTGCTGGGTGTGACGCATCTGGACTTCATCATCGGCACCCACGCCCATTCCGACCATGTGGGCGGCATTCCGGAGCTGGTGGCCACCACCTTCACTGACGGGCAGGGCGTCACCCGCTCGCTGGTGGACAGCACCACCACCTACTATTACAAAGAATACCAGCACATCTCCAACCTGGAGGATGATCTGGTCAAGTTTACTTCCACCTCCTGGCACAACCAGGCTTTCGCCTATCAGGCGGCAAAAGCGATGGAAGATGCCGGCGCCACCCTGGTCGACCTCTCCAGCCTGAATGAGTTTTCCACACTGCCCGAGGGGCTGCGCTTCGTGACCCGGGGCGAGCTGGGCGACGAGTACGGCGACTCCGTGGAGTTCACCGTGGGCGGCATCACCTTCCGGCTGTATAACCTCTACGAGCACACCGACACCGGCGGCGAGAACGTCAACTCCATAGTCGCCGTCATGTCCAACGGGCAGTATACCGTTGTGAACCTCGCGGATATCGACACGGACAACGGCGCCATTGACAAGGTCTCCGCCGCCATCGCGGAAGCCTACGGCACGGTGGATATTGTGGTGGCGGGCCACCACGGGTACACCGGCTCCAACACCAAAGAGATGTTCGACCAGCTGCAGCCTGAGTTTGTGGTGGTCAGCAACGGCTCCTCCGGGTCTTCGTGGTTCTATACCACCGGCGACCTGGCCGCCGCCATCCCCTACGCCAACGAGCGCTACGGCACGGACTTTTACAGCACGGCCATCTCCTACTATGCCACCGTCACGGACCTCAGCGGCAACGCCGTGCACATCTACAGCGTTAACGACACCGGTGTCCTGATGGACGCCATGGAGCAGATGCTGCAGGCGAACAGAAAGAAGACCGGCTGGGTCTCCTGGGCCCAGACGGGCGGGACGCTGTGGTCCTATCTGGAAAAGGGCCAGTCCGTCAAGGACGCCTGGCGGACGGTGAAAGGCAAACGCTATCACTTTGACAAATACGGCATCATGCAGACCGGCTGGACGGAAATCGACGGCCTGGACTACTATCTGGATCCCAAGTCCGGTGCGGCGAAATCCGGCTGGCGGCAGAAGGACGACGGCAGCTGGTATTACATGAGCGCCAGCACGCGCTCCTTCGGCAGGCCGGTCACCGGCTGGCAGACCATCAGCAAGAAGCGCTATTACTTCAATGAAAGCGGTGTCATGCTCACCGAAACCTGGGTTGACGGCTGCTATCTTTCATCGTCCGGCGCCATGGCAAAGGGCTGGCTGAACACGGGCACGGAGGCGGAGCCGGTCTGGTACTATCTGAACCCGAACAGCAAGGCCCGCAGCTACGGGCGGATCATGACCGGGTGGCAGACCATCGGCGGCAAGAAGTACTATTTTGATGAAGACGGCGTCATGCAACACGACGCCTGGCAGGACAGCTTCTACCTGACCCACGACGGCCCGGTCGCCACCGGCTTCCAGACCATGAAGGACAGCGCTGGCAATGATGCGACCTTCTACTTTGACCCCAACACCAAGAGCAGGTCCTACGGGCGCGCGCTGACCGGCTGGCGCACCATCTCGGGAAAGCGCTACCTTTTTGACGACGAGGGCCGCATGCAGACCGGCTGGGTTATGGACCACAGCTTCTACATGCGGGAAGAGGCGGCCAAAAAAGCTCCGCGGGGCAGCATGGTTACCGGCTGGCTGAACGCGGGCACGGAGGCGGACCCGGTCTGGTATTATCTGAACCCGAACAGCAAGGCCCGCAGCTACGGGCGTGCCGTGACCGGGTGGCAGACCATCGGCAAGAAAAAGTACTGCTTTGCCGATGACGGCGTCATGAAGCACGACACCTGGGAAGACAGTTTCTACCTGACCCACGACGGCCCGGTCGCCACCGGCTGGCTTGAGGAGGGCGGCTTCTGGTACTATCTGGAACCGAACACCAAGAGCAAGAGCTACGGCCGCGCCCTGACGGGCTGGCGGACCATCAAAAACAGGCGCTACCTGTTTGACGACGCCGGTCATTTGCTGACCGGCTGGTACGACGACTCCTTCTATCTGAAGGAAGACGGCAAAGGCGGGGCGGACCTCGGCAGCATGGTCACCGGCTGGATTGAGGACGACGGCTTCTGGTACTATCTGAACCCGAACACCAAAGCCAGAAACTACGGCCGCAAGATGTACGGCTGGCAGACCATCGGCAAGAAAAAGTACTTCTTTGACGACTACGGCCGCATGGCGCACGACGCCTGGCAGGACGACTACTACCTGAATGAGAGCGGCACCATCGCCACCGGCCTTGTGACGACGGCCGACGGCAGCACCTACTACCTGAACCCGAACACCAAGGCCAAAAACTACGGCCGTGCCCTGACCGGCTGGCAGCAGACCGGCGGAAAGTGGTACTTCTTCGATGACAGCGGGAAGATGCTTTCCGGCGCCTGGACGGAGGACGGCTTCTACCTGACGGCGGAAGGCCCCATGGCCGCGGGCTGCTGGCAGACGCTGGACGGAAAGCGCTACTATTTTGATGCCAAAGGCAAAACGCTCAGCGGCTGGCAGATGGTCGAAGGGGAGAAATACTTCTTCAACGAGGACGGCAGCATCGCCGTGAACACCATGACCGAGGCAGGCTGGCTGGATGAAAACGGCATCCTGACCACCGGGCTTGTGACCGCGTCGAACGGCGGCACCTACTACCTGGATGCCGACGGTAACAGGCTCACCGGCTGGCAGACCGTGGACGGCACGCAGTACTACTTCGATGCCGACGGCGCGCTGGTGCGCAACGACTGGGCATCCGACGGCCGCTACGTCGGCGGCGACGGCGCCATGGTCACCGGCTGGAAGGAATTGCCGGCCGGAAGCGGCATCTGGTACTACTTTGACGCCAACGGCAGCCGACACACCGGCTGGCTGGACGATAACGGCGCCCGGTACTTCTTTGGCGCGGACGGCGTCATGCTCACCGGCGAGGCAAGCATTGACGGTGAGGCCTTCTTCTTTGACGAAAACGGGCGCCTGACGGTGAAGACCGACGAAGGCGAAGACGACGGCGAACCCGACATCGCTCCGGACGGCGAACCCGGCGACGATCTTCCGGATAGCGGGAACAGTGACTCCGGTTCGGACAGCGGCGGGAACCCTGGCGGAACCGACCCCGCGGACAACGTCGACCCAACGGACAACAGTGACCCCGTGGACAACACCGATCCCACGGACAGCACCGACCCAACGGATAACGTCGACCCCGCGGACAACACCGACACCACTGACAACTCCGACCCAGTGGATAACGTCGACCCAACGGACAACGGAGATCATTCGGACAACGCCGATCCCCTCCCGGACCCGGCTCCGGAAGTTCCTGAAGAGGCTTTGCCGGACAGCGAGCCGGAGAATGACGAATAAGTCAGGGTCCCGGGGCTGACGGCAAGCCCCGCGTACAGCAACCGCACAGAATACGAAAACGGTAAACCAACGTGCCCCGGCAGGCACCGCTGGTTTACCGTTTCCTGTTTTATGCTTTTTCTCAGGCGCGGGGGATCCCGCTTTCCCGATGTGAAGATTACGGGCGGTTTTCCAGCACCAGTCCGGACGCTGGAAAGCATCGCTC
>CAZBXX010000021.1:0-24667 GCA_964495965.1 uncultured Oscillospiraceae bacterium
CCATCTGCGCCATCGACGGCGGCAAGTGCGTGGACACCTCCATGGGCTTTACGCCGCTGGTAGGCCTGCCGATGGGTACCCGCTGCGGAGATCTGGACGCCGGCGTCATCCAATTCCTGATGAAAAAATACGGCTACAGCATTGACGAGATGCTGAACATCCTGAACAAGAAGTCCGGCGTGCTCGGCGTATCGGGCGTCTCCTCCGACTTCCGCGATCTCAGCGCCGCAGCCGATGAGGGCAATGACCGCGCCGCACTTGCGCTCGACATGTTCCATTATTGGGTGGCCAAGGTCGCAGGCTCCTATGTGGCCGCCATGAACGGCGTTGACGCAATCATTTACACGGCCGGTGTCGGTGAGAACAGCAAGGAATCCCGTGCGGCCATCAGCGAGTACTTCGGCTATCTGGGCGTCAAGATCGATCCGGAAGCCAACGCCAAGCGCGGCGAAGACATTATGATCTCCACCCCGGATTCCAGGGTTAAGGTTTTTGTCATTCCCACCAATGAAGAGCTCGTCATTGCCCGTGACACCCGGGACATCGTCGGCTGAACAACTGAACCTGTTATGCTCCCCGCCCAGGCGGGGAGTTTTTATTTTCCCGTTGAGCCGAAGCCTCCGGCGTCGCGTTCCGTTGCAGAGAGATTTTCGGTTTCTTCAAACTCCAGCGCAAGGCAGGGCAGGACAATCATCTGGGCAATCTTCTCCCCGGGGGCAATCACGCGAAGCGAATCAGAGTCATTGTGGATGGCGACGATGTAGTTGCCACGGTAGTCCGAGTCGCACACACCGACGCAGTTTGCGGGCCGCAGGCCTTCCCTCGTCGCAATCCCGCTGCGGGCAAAGATGCCGGCGAAGTAGCCTTCCGGCAGTTCAAACTGCAGGCCGGTATCAATTTTTACCGTTGTATGAGGTTCAACCGTAACCTGCTCCGGAATGGCCGCAAACAGATCATACCCCGCCGCATAGCTGCTCCCTCTTTCCGGAAGCACTGCCAGATCACTGACACGCTTTACTCTGACTTTCATCTTCAGGCCTCCGTTTCACCCGCCCGAACATATCCGAAACAGAAAACACCGTAAGCTGCCAAATTCTGTGCGGCGAAACAGCAGCCAGGGTCGGTTGACGAATACGTTAAACAGGAGTAAAATATTGAAAAGAACAGAAATACTATACCACAGGAGAGGAGAAATTACCATGCCTGAATTCCGGGACTTTTACTTTCCTTCCACTACCGGAAAGAACCAAATCCTTGCACGCATCTGTACGCCGGACAAGCCCCCGAAAGCCGTTGTGCAGATTGCGCACGGCATTGCCGAGCATATTGACCGTTATGACCCGTTTATGCGGTTTCTCGCTGAGGACGGATACGTTGTCGTTGGCAATGACCATCTCGGCCACGGGCTTTCAGCACAGAATCAGGATGAAATAGGCATTTTTGCCGAAAAGGACGGCTGGACCTACGTTGTGGACGACATGAAGGCACTGCGTGACCGGATCCGGGAAGAATACCACGATATTCCCTATATCTTCTTCGGGCACAGCATGGGCAGCTTCCTGACGCGGACTTATCTCATCCGCTACCCCCATCAGTATGACGCCGCTATCCTGAGCGGGACCGGGCAGCAGTCTCCCGCCCTCATCAATGCCGGCTTCCTTGCCGCGGAGCTTCTGACGCTTCTGAAGGGCCCCCGCGGCGACGGGAAAATGCTGAATGACGTCGCTTTCGGTTCCTACAACAAGAAAATCGAGAATCCCCGCACCTCCTTTGACTGGCTCAGCGTAAACGAGGAAAATGTAGATCATTATATAGCGGATCCGCACTGCGGTTTCATCTGCAAATGCAGCCTTTACCGCGACATGATGGGCGGGCTGAAGTTCCTGACCAGGCAGAGCAACGTGGATAAAATGAACAAGGATGCCCCTGTATACTTCATGTCCGGCGCCGACGACCCGGTCGGCGATTACGGAGAGGGTGTGGAGAGAGCTTACAAATCCTTCTGTGATGCCGGTCTTCACGATGTCAGCATGAAGCTTTACCCCGGCGGCCGGCACGAAATGCTGAATGAAAACAACCGCGATGAAGTCATGCAGGACATCCTGACCTGGCTAAATGACAGGGTTGACAAACTGTAGCGAAAAAACCCCGGCAAAAGGCCAGCGGAGCGCCGAAAAAGGCGCTCCGCTGGATTTATTTTGTGAAAAACCGATTCTTTACTGCTTTTTTGCCAGTGCTTTCTGCAGGAAGCGCTCTTCATTGACAACGAAACGGGTATGCGTTCCCTTTCCGATCAGCTCATCCCCCACCCGCGCAATGACCGTGAAGTCAAGCCTCCTGCGGTCGACCGCAACCAGTTCAGCCTCTGCAACAACGGTTTCGCCAACCGGAACCGCCGCGTCGTGGGTGACATGAATCTCGGTACCGACTGTTGTTTCCCCTTCTGCAAGGTAAGGCTTCACCGCAGTTAATGCAGCCTTTTCCATCAGGGCAATCATGGAGGGCGTCGCAAACACTTCCACCGCGCCGCTGCCGGCAGCAGCCGCGGTGTTTTCATACACCACAGGAACCGAAGCGCTGCCTTTGATGCCGGGGGCAAGGCTCATTTCATGGCTCCCTTAATCACATTGGCAAGGCGGTGCACGCCCTCAATGAGGCGCTCATCCGTCGCGTTGGAATAATTGAGACGCATGCAGTTCTTGACCGAACCGGAGGGATAGAAGCCGTCACCGGGGACAAACGCAACCTTCTGCTCCAGGGCGATGGGGGCAATGTCGCGGGTGTTGATATACTCGGGGAGTTCGCACCAGGTAAAGAGGCCGCCGTCCGGGTCCGTAAAGCGGCATTCCTCCGGGAAAGTCTCCCGCATGGTCTGGATCATCAGCTCGCAGCGGTGCTTGTAAACCGGGAGAATCTTCGCAACATGGGCGTCGATATCAAACATGTCAAGATACTTGGAAATGGCCATGGCGTTGATGGTTGCAGTCTGAAGAACTGCTGCCTGGGCAATCAGGTTCACCTTGCCGATAATCTCTTCGCTCGCTGCAATCCAGCCGAGGCGCATGCCGGGGGAAAGAATCTTGGAGAATGTACCGAAGTACATGATAAGGCCCTTCTCGTCCATGCTCTTCAGCGCCGGGAGAAACTCGCCCTTGAAGCGCAGATCACCATAGGGGTTGTCCTCAATCGCGGGGACCTCATACTTGTTGATGATCTCCATGAACTGTTTACGGCGCTCCAGCGGCCAGGTGCGTCCGCTCGGGTTCTGGAAATCGGGAATGATGTAGATGAACTTCACATTCTCGGTTGTTGCGAGAACTCTGTCCAGTTCTTCCATAATCATGCCGTTTTCATCCGTCGGAACCTCGACAAAGTTCGGCTGATACTGGCGGAAGGCGTTAATGGCACCCAGATAACTCGGGCTTTCGAGCACAACGACGTCACCGGGGTTCAGGAAGAGCTTGCCGATGAAATCCAGGCCCTGCTGGCTTCCGGCAGTCAGAATAATCTGGTCGGGGTCAATGGTCACATTGTTCTTTTTGAGCATGCGCTCGGAAATCTGCTTCCGGAGCGGGGCCCAGCCGTCCGTTGCGCCATACTGCAGGGCCGTTGGGCCGGCCTCATCCAGAACCGCATCATAGGCTGCCTTGATATCCGCAACGGGGAAGAGCTCCGGTGCGGGCAGACCGCCGGCGAAGGAAATAATCTCGGGTTTGGAAGCAACTGCAAGAAGCTGACGAATATCCGAAGCCTTGATTCCTTTCATTCTTTCCGCAAAACTTACCATAAGAAAAACCTCCTGATTAAGTTTTAATCAACAGGCTGAAGCAAAACCGCCTCAACCATCATACAGATGAATTTTACCACAGTTTTCAGAGGATGTAAAGCAAAATGCACAGCAATTTACGCCGTGCATCCGCAAAATACTGGTACTATTGCATTAAGACTTCGCGATCTGGCTCAGTAATTGAAAACATGCGGCAGCAGTTCACTGAGCTTGTAACTGACATAGCGGCTTCCCGCCCTGGCGCAGAGCACTTCCATATCCGGAGAAAACTCGGCCAGAAACTGGCGGCACGCACCGCAGGGCGTGCACCAGTTTTCGCTGTCGGCATAAATGGCAATTCTGCGGAAGCTGCGCCTGCCGTCGCTGACCGCTTTGCAGCAGGCCGTGCGTTCTGCGCAGATGGTGCTGCCGAGAGCGGCATTCTCAATATTGCAGCCGGTATACACCGTTCCGTCCGTGCACTCAATGGCTGCGCCAACAGGAAACCTGGAGTAAGGCACATAGGCATTCATGGAGGCTTCGCGCGCCATGGACATCAATTCGCGATCTGTCATGTTCTTTCTCTCCCATTTCAGACTGTAGTTTCTATTTAAACGTGGCTCGTGCCACGTTAATCAGCCCTGGCTGCCCGGACTTGTTGAACCGGGCAGAGCGCACCGGTGGCAGCGCCGGCACGCGGCGCAGGGGTGAAGCGCAGGACGCAGCGGGTACGGCAGCCGTTCACTCAGCTGTCCATGTCAATCGTCCATTCCGCAAAGTGATAGAGAGGATTGCCCATATTGGGCTCCATTCCCTTTACCACGCCGCGGTGGGTGATAATCTCCTGCTTTTCAAAGCCGATGCTGATCAGGTTCCCGGAGGAACGGGTGATATACTCGCAGAGGTCGTTGTAGGCAAGGGGTCTCGCCGCGTCGGTCGCACGAAGGTAGTTGTTGACGCGGTCAACGATGGTGGTATCCCGTGAGCGGCTGTAATTCAGGTTTGTGCCTTCGTTCTCTTCTCTCCGCACCTGCAGCAGTTCGGTGAGATCAAAGTTGTTCCGCAGCTTCACTTCACCGTAATACATATCCCAGGTCACCTGAATGTTGCCGCGTTCAAAGTAGCCGTCCAGCAGCGCCTGTTTGTAGGCGTCCCAGTCCATTTCCTGCACATCGATCGTGATGCCGATCGCCTTCATGTCATCCTTGAAGCGGTTCACGATACCGGCCTTGGCGCTGCTGTCCGCACAGACGATCATGACAATTTCAAAGCGCCCCGTACTGCTTCCGTTGTATTCCATCCGGCCGTCTCCGTCCGTATCCGCAATGCCGGCACTCTGAAGGACCGCTTTGCAGGTGGTCAGGTTGTAGCTGAGAGAATCCGCAAGCGCCTGCGGGTAGTAGTCCACGGTCGGATAAAGCGGTACTGACGAAGCCACGGCATCTCCGCCCAGCAGTTCGACCAGGTATTCCCGGTCAAACGCGTACTGCATGGCAACGCGGAACGCGCTGTTCTTGCCGAAGGTGCTCTCCTCGTTAAACATAATGTAGTGAAGGTTCGTGGTGGCATAGTTATGAATTTCGTTTGAGGAGGCATAGCCCAGCGAGGTATAGCTGGAAGGATCGTTGATTGCCACATCAATGATGCCGTCCTCAAATGCCTCCAGAGTACCTTCGGCGTCCGTATACTCCTGCAGATAAATCGTCTGCAGCGGAAGCTTTTTCGAATCCGGATAATACGGGTTTGCCTGAAGCGTCAGGTAATCCTCGTCATACATGTACGGTCCGCTGCCGACAGGCGGCACACCGGCTTCCACTTCGAAGGTACCGAACTTGATGACCGGGATGTTCAGCAGCTTAATGAACTGGCTGTCCCCAATACCCAGCGTTACCGTCATGCCGTCATCGTGATAGGAAGCACCTTTGAAGCTGGCAAAACGGCCGCGATACCTGTCGTTGTAAATGGCATAGCCAATGGAATAGACAAGGTCCCGGCCGGTCACCGGTTCACCGTCTGAAAAAGTATGCTCATTCTCCTTATCCAGCGTCAGGGACCAGACCGTGGCATCGTCATTGCAGGTCCAGGAGGCAATCACATTCGGAATCACGTGAAAATCGTCATCCACTTCGACCATATGCTCATAAACCAGGCAGCAGATCAGCTGATTGGAATGATTGGTCGCAACAAAGGGGTTTTTGCTGTAATTGGGATTGGAATTCAGAGAAAACACATTGTCGGCCAGTTCCGCCCGGACCAGGTCCTTTCCTCCGGTTGATTCCGGAATATCATCCCCGTCATTCCGGTTCCGTCCGCCGCAGGCTGCAAGACCCAGCATCAAACACGCCGCCAGAAGCAGCGCAGCGATCTTTTTCAAGCTGTGAAAGGTTTTCCTCATCCGTTTCCTCCCGGAAGGCAGATACAGGCTGCCTGCCCTCCCCGCATTCCCCCGGTATACCGGTGAGACCAGTATTTTTCGTGGGAGCAGAATGTACACTCTTCAGAAATATCAATCTGCTCAGGCGGCACTCCAAGCTGCGTCAGCCTTCGCGCATTGGCGCCGCGCAGATCCACCATGGTTTTCCCGTCCGCCCTGCGGCGGAAGAGCCCATTGGTATCCCCTGCCAGATATTCCGACACCGCAAGCGGCACGTCATCATCGGTTTCGAAGCAGCAGAAGCCGATTGCCGGCCCGATGGCGGCCCTGACATTACCGGGTTGCGAACCCAGACGGCGCATGGCCTCCAGCGCGTTTTTCAGGATGTCCGCGACCGAGCTTCTCCAGCCGCAATGCACCGCGCCGATCACTCCCGCTTCCGGATCGCACAGCAGCACGGGAACACAGTCTGCCGTGAAGCAGAAGAGCGGGAGGCCGGGAGTTGCCGTGACAATACCGTCCGCCTCATAGGGAACCGGACTCAGGCAGGCATGGCGGTCCGCCTCCGTTACCGAACGCACGGTATTCCCATGCACCTGTCGGGTCACGGCACAGTCGTCCGGACCCGCGCCGAACAGGGCGGCCACCCGGCTGAAGTTCTCCCGGATTTTCTCCGGAGCATCTCCGTGGTTGGAAATCAGATTCAGGCTGGACAGATAACCGGTACTGACGCCGCCGTAACGGGTGGTGAAGGCATGCCTGAGCGGAATCAGTGTTGAACTCATGTATGGAAGCCCGTTTCTGTTATCCTCAACAAACATCCTGTGTCACCTGTTCTCAGTCGTATATGCCTTTGCCGATGCAGCACTGCTTGAACTTCTTTCCGGAGCCGCAGGGGCAGGGATCGTTCCTGCCGGGTTTCTGTGCCTTTCTGACCGGCTGCTTTTTCACCGGTTCCCCGCCCACGTTGGCGGCAGCGTTCTTTGCCACTGCCTTGCGCTCGATGGGCTGCTGGACACGAACCCGCACTGTGTAAAGCCGGCGCACCGTCTCCTCCCGGATACCGCGCACCATGGCCTCGAACATATCGAAGCCTTCCTGCTTGTAGGCGTCAATGGGCTTGGTGGCTCCGTAACCGCGAAGGCCGATGCCGCGCTTGAGTTCGGTCATGGCGTCAATGTGGTCCATCCAGTATTCATCGACCACACGCAGCATGACCACGCGCTCCAGCTCACGCATCAGCGGTGCGCCGTTCGGGCTGAGGCCGAAGGCAGCCTCGCGGGAGGCATAAGTCTGCTGCGCAAGTTCCAGCACCCGGGCGGACACTTCGCCGCTGTCTGCCCTGCGGAATTCTTCCAGCTTCAGGGTGCCCCGCGGCAGGAAGAGGCCTTCAAAAGGCTTCAGCGCCTCATCCAGCTGCTGCTGGCTTTCGGCCGCCGTACCGCCCAGACCGTCAGAAACCGTACTGGTGACGAATTCTTCTATCATGCCCTGAATCTGCGCCTGCAGGTCCTCTCCGTCCAGCACTTTCTGACGCTCGCCATAGATGATATTCCGCTGCTGGTTCATGACATCGTCATATTCCAGAACACTCTTACGGGTCTGGAAGTTCCGGCTCTCAACCGTCTTCTGGGCCTGCTCAATCGCTCCGGACAGCATTTTGGCATCCAGCGGAGTGTCTTCTTCCATTTTCAGGCTGTCCATCATGCCCATAATCCGCTCGGAACCAAAGAGGCGCATGACGTCATCCGTCATCGCGAGGTAGAACCGGCTTTCACCCGGATCTCCCTGTCGGCCGGAACGGCCGCGAAGCTGGTTGTCGATGCGGCGGGATTCATGCCGTTCCGTGCCCAGGATAAACAGGCCTCCGGCATCCTTCACTTTTTCCGCTTCCACCTTCGTGACTTCACGGTGAGCGGCAAGCCGTTCGGCAAAGAGCGCCCTGGCCTCCCTGATGGTCCCGTCCGCGGTTTCCGCGTAACCGGTGGCCTCGGCAATCACCGCATCGTCATAGCCGGCCTTCTTCAGGTCATTCTTTGCAAGATATTCCGCATTGCCGCCGAGCATGATGTCGGTTCCGCGGCCGGCCATATTGGTTGCAATGGTTACCGCGCCAAGCTTGCCCGCCTGCGCGACGATTTCCGCTTCCTTCTCGTGGTACTTGGCGTTCAGCACGGTATGCGGAATGCCCCGCTTTCTGAGGAGAGACGACAGATATTCGCTTTTTTCAATTGACACCGTACCGACCAGAACCGGCTGCCCCTTTTCATGGCACTGTGCGATCTGGTCGATGATGGCGCGGTTTTTGCCGATGTCACTGCGGTAGACCACATCCGGCCAGTCTACGCGGATGACATCCTTATTGGTGGGAATTTCGACAATATCAAGTTTATAAATGGCCTCAAACTCCTCCGCCTCGGTCACCGCGGTGCCCGTCATACCCGAGAGCTTCCCATACAGGCGGAAGTAGTTCTGAAACGTGATGGTGGCAAGGGTCTTGTTTTCCTTCTGGACGTCGACGTGCTCCTTGGCCTCAATGGCCTGATGCAGTCCCTCGGAGTAGCGGCGGCCAAGCATCAGGCGGCCGGTGAATTCATCGACAATGATGATCTCACCGTCCTTGACAATGTAGTCAATATCCCGCTTCATGATGCCGTGCGCGCGCAGCGCCTGGTTGATGTGATGGCTGAGGGTAGCGTTCTCCATGTCGGCCAGGTTCTCCAGGCCAAAGGCGCGCTCCGCTTTTGCGACGCCCCTGGCAGTCAGGGTCGCGGTCCTGGCCTTTTCATCCACGACATAGTCTGCGTCCAGGTCTTCGCTTTCCTCTTCCTTCTCGTCAACCGAAGCATAGACGATTTTCTTCAGGCGGCAGACAAAGTCATCGGCCTGCCGGTAAAGATCCGTGCTTTCATCGCCCTGGCCGGAAATAATGAGCGGTGTGCGGGCCTCATCGATCAGGATCGAGTCCACTTCGTCCACAATGGCAAAAACGTGGCCGCGCTGCACCATATCCGCCTTGTACAGGGCCATGTTATCACGGAGATAATCAAAGCCCATTTCATTGTTGGTGCCGTAGGTGATATCACTGGCATAAGCGGAACGACGTTCGTTGTTATCCAGGCCGTGCACAATCAGGCCGACACTGAGGCCCAGAAAGCGGTGAACCTTGCCCATCCATTCACTGTCACGGCGTGCAAGATAGTCGTTCACCGTAACGATGTGGACGCCCTCCCCTGTGAGTGCGTTCAGATAGGCCGGAAGCACGGCAACCAGAGTTTTGCCTTCACCGGTCTTCATTTCGGCAATTCTGCCCTGATGCAGCACAATCCCGCCGATTACCTGTACGGGAAAGGGCTTCATCCCCAGCACACGCCAGGAAGCCTCGCGCGCCGTGGCAAAAGCGTCCGGAAGAATGTCATCCAGCGTCTCCCCTTCCGCAAGGCGCTGCTTCAGCTCAGCCGTTTTGGAACGGAGCTCCTCGTCGGAAAGAGCTGCATATTCTGCTTCTTTATCCAAAACCGATTGGGCAATCGGTCTGATGCGTTTCAGCTCACGCTCGGAATAGCTGCCAAAGAGCTTTTGAAACAGTCCCATCTGTGCCTCCAGATTTTCGAAATTCATTATGATAAAGCATGATAAAGCCGTCGATATGGTCCGAATAATCGCACCTGAAATAATAGTTTAACATAAACTTATGAATAAAAAAAGAGGAAATTTCCTTCTTGTTCTGAATTCAGTTCCATGGTATAATAAAGTGTTTTAAAGTTTGGAAAACAGTCGGGAGGTTCGGCATGAACAGAGTCGGTTTTGACAATGCAAAATATGTGAAGCTGCAGTCGCAGAATATTCGCGACCGCATCGCCAAGTTCGGCGGCAAACTCTATCTGGAATTTGGCGGCAAGCTTTTTGACGACTACCACGCATCCCGCGTCCTGCCCGGCTTTGAACCGGACAGCAAAGTCAAGATGCTGCTGGAGATGAAGGACGATGCGGAAATCGTCATTGTTCTCTCCGCTGATGATATTGAGCGTGCCAAGCGGCGCGGTGACCTGGGCATTACTTATGATGAAGACACGCTGCGCCTGATTGACGCCTTCCGCGGCATCGGCCTCTACATCGGAAGCGTTGTCATCACACACTACCGCGAACAGTCCTCCGCCGAAAAATTCATTCAGCGTCTGCAGATGCTAGGCGTCCGGGTCTACCGGCACTACATCATACCGGATTACCCTTCCAATGTGCCTCTTATTGTATCGGATGAGGGCTTCGGGCGCAATGAATACATTGAGACCAGCCGCGGGCTAGTGGTCGTCACCGCTCCGGGTCCCGGCAGCGGGAAGATGGCAACCTGCCTCAGCCAGCTTTATCATGAGCACAAGCGCGGCATCAATGCCGGTTACGCAAAGTTTGAGACCTTCCCCATCTGGAATCTCCCGCTGAAGCATCCGGTCAACCTGGCCTATGAAGCCGCAACGGCTGACCTTGACGACGTCAACATGATTGACCCCTTCCATCTGGAGGCTTACGGTCAGACAACCGTAAATTATAACCGCGATGTGGAGATCTTCCC
Source organism: uncultured Oscillospiraceae bacterium (assembly GCA_964495965.1). Lineage (GTDB taxonomy): Bacteria > Bacillota > Clostridia > Oscillospirales > Oscillospiraceae > Limivicinus. The sequence continues at coordinate 10,711 of CAZBXX010000021.1, forward strand.
CGTCCTGGAAGCGATATTCCGGCAGATTTACGGTGACAGCCCCTATAAAAGCCCTACCGATATGGGCGTCAACATGGCCGGATACTGTATCACCGATGACGAAGCCTGCTGTGAGGCTTCCAAGCAGGAAATCATCCGGCGCTGGTATGATGCCGCATGCTCAGTCAGAAGGGGACTGTCGGACGGGGCTGAACAGCGAAAGATTGAGCTGATTCTCAACTCCATGGGTGCCAGCACCGATGACCGACCGGTTGTAAAGGCGGCCCTGAACCGCGCAGAAGAAACCGGCGGGCCTGCCGTCGCCATTGAGCTTCCGGATGGGCGCATTATCACGGGCAAAACCACATCGCTCCTGGGGGCGGCTTCCGCCTGCCTGATGAACGCATTGAAGGCGCTTGCCGGCATCGACAAGAAACTGCTGCTCATTACCCCCAGCATCATCGAGCAGATCCAGCACCTGAAGGTAGAGCACCTTGGGAATCACAATCCTCGCATGCATACGGATGAACTGCTGATCACACTGGCAATCTGTGCGGTCACAAATCCCATTGCAGGGCGTGCCATTGAGGAACTCAGCGCTCTGCGGGGCTGCGAGGCTCACTCCTCCGTCATTCTCTCCCATGTTGACATTGAACTCTTCAAAAAAATCGGTGTCAATATGACCTTTGAGCCCCGGTATCAGGCAGAAAGACTATATCATAAGTGAGACCGTTTCATGCATTCAAAAAACCAGACTTCCAATCATACTAACAAAGCTCATACCAGACGATCCTTTCCCGTGTGGCTGCTCTGTCTGCTGCTGTTTGCCGGGCTGGCTGTTCTTTCCGCCCGGCTGATTCCCTCAATTCTGAGCCGGAATGCCGCAGTTGCCTCCGCCATTCCCGTGCAGGAGGCATCACGCACCTCCGCGGCGGAAGCATCCGATCCGGAAGCTCCGGCAGCGGAGGCCGACACAGCCGGTGAAGAGGCCGCAGCGCTTCCGGAAGATGCTTCTGACAGCCTGCCGGAAGGCTCCGCAAGCGTGACAGCGGAAGCTGCCGAAATCATTCCCGATGAAGACTCGGCCAATTCTCTTCCGGATGCCGATGTGCCCGGCAGCGGGAGCGAGGCTTCTGACGGCGAAGCTTCTGCGTCCGGTGAGGTCCTGTCCGGTACCGACGAGGGTTACGGGATTCCCGAATGGGGGCATATTCACCGATATCAGGACGGCATCTGCACCGTCTGCGGCCAGGCGCCGGAGATGTGCACCGGTTTTCTGCCGCACGAATTCTACGAAGAATCCGAGCATGCCGGTACGGTTGAGCTGCACAAGTATGAAATCCCCGCCTATGCAAACGGCGGTTACGGAACCTATAACAAGTGCTTCAACGTCTACCTTCCGTGGAACTACGACGCATCCAGGCCTTATAATGTGCTGATGCTGGTTCACGGCGGGGGCGGCGATCAGGATTCCTGGCTGAATGATGTCTATTCCTACAAAGAGGAAGGCGTCAAAATGTGCGGAAAAGTTCTGCTGGACAATATGTTTGAAAAGGGAATCTGCGAGCCCTGCATTGTTGTCTGTCCGGTAACCGAAATACCGCAGTGCCAGGGCCTCACGGCCAGCACCAACCAGTTACAGCAGGAGCTTCGTGAATATATACTCCCGTATGTGATTGAGCATTACAGCACCTATGCCGCTGACAGCAGTATCCCTTCGATTCAGGCCGCACGTGACCATTTCGGTCTGGGCGGGGTCTCAAACGGGGCGCTCTTTGTGTACGAAGGCGGAATGCGCTACAACTTTGATCTTTTCGGCAGTTACGCCGCATTCTCCGGAAACGGCGAGCCATGGACGACCGTCACAAAAATCAAGCAGACTGACAGCTTCAAAAATCTTACCATGAACTGCTATTTCACCGGCGCCGGCACACAGAACGACTGGCAGCAGAACTATACCGAAATCGGCTACGAATACTTCCTTGAGCATCTGAGTTATCTGCAGGAGGGAAAAAACGCATGGCGTGTTGATGTTGAAGGTGAACATGAGTGGAAAGTCTGGTTTACCGATCTCTTCAATGCGCTTCCGCTGATGTTCCCGTCCTGACCCTTTCCGGATGGCAGCGCCCGTATTCTGAACGTGAACAAAGGAGATTGCCCATGCTTGCGGTACATGATCTTTCCATGCAGTTCGGTCCTTCCGTGCTGTTCAGCAAAGTGGATTTGCAGTTCACGGCCGGGAACTGTTACGGCATAATCGGTGCCAACGGCGCCGGAAAATCCACTTTTATCCGGATACTGTCCGGCGAGCTGGAACCCACGTCCGGATCCGTCACCCTGGATCCGAAGCGCCGCATGTCGGTGCTGAAGCAGAACCAGAGTCTGTATGACCAGTTTACCGTACTGGACACCGTCATCATGGGCAATCAGCGCCTGTATGACTGCGGAAAGGAAAAAGACGGCATCTATGAAAAACCGGACTTCAGTGATGAAGACGGGATCCGCGCAGCGGAACTGGAGGAAGAATTTGCCGAGCTGGGAGGCTGGGAGGCGGAAAGCGATGCCTCCAGAATTCTTCAGGGGCTTGGTGTAGAGGTCTCCCTGCACGGGCAGCTCATGCGGGATCTGGATCCCCGGCTGAAGGTAAAGGTGCTGCTGGCGCAGGCGCTCTTCGGTCATCCGGACGTCATTCTGCTCGACGAGCCGACCAACAATCTTGATCTGAACAGCGTTGTCTGGCTGGAAGACTTCCTGATGGATTATGAGGGAACCGTGCTGGTGGTCAGCCACGACCGGTATTTCCTCAACAATGTCTGCACGCATATTGTTGACATCGACTACAGCAAAATCAAACTGTACGTCGGCAACTATGACTTCTGGTATGAATCCAGCCAGCTGATCCAGAAACTGATCCGTGACCAGAACAAGCGCGCCGAGCAGAAGATTCAGGAACTGCAGACCTTTATTGCCCGCTTTGCAGCCAACCGCAGCAAATCCCGGCAGGCAACCTCCCGGCGCAAACTGCTGGACAAAATTACCGTGGAAGAACTGCCGGCCTCCGGCAGGCGCTATCCCTGGGTGGGGTTTAAGGCTGAGCGGGAACCGGGAAAGGACCGCCTTTTCGTTACCGATGTCTGCAAATCCGTGGACGGCACACCACTGCTGAAGAACATCAGCTTCATTGTCGGGAAAGACGATAAAATCGCCGTCATCGGAAAAAACGAGCTTGCCGTCACGGCGCTGTTTCAGATTCTCATGGGGCTGGAAGAACCCGACAGCGGAACCGTCAAGTGGGGCGCCTCGATTACGCCCGCCTATTTCCCGAAGGATCACAACTCCTTCTTTGAGGATTTTGACGAGGACCTGATTGAATGGATGCGCCAGTTTTCGGCAGATAAGCGGGAAAGCTACCTGCGCACCTTCCTCGGAAGAATGCTGTTCTCCGGCGATGACGTCTACAAGCCGGCCAAAGTGCTTTCCGGAGGGGAAAAGGTGCGCTGCATGCTCAGCCGCATGATGCTGTCCGGCGCCAACTTTCTGGTGCTGGACCAGCCTACCAACCATCTGGATCTGGAAAGCATAGCGGCACTGAATAACGGCCTGGAGGCTTTTCGTTACAACGTTCTCTTCTCCTGCCACGATCATCAGCTGACACAGACGGTGGCCAACCGGATCATCGAGATTACAGATGACGGGCTGATAGACCGCAGGTGCAGCTATGATGAGTATATGAATCTGATTCGTCCGGCGGACTGACCGGATACGCTCGGAAGCGAAGGGGTTGATTGCAGTAGAGAGCACGGAATCCAAAAAAGAACGGGCGATTCTCGCCGGCCTGAATGCGCAGAGCATGGAACCCGGTGAGCGCTCGACAGACCAGTCGATGGAGGAACTTGCCGCTCTGGTTGAGACGGCAGGCGGCGAGGCCGTGATCACACTGGTTCAGAATCTCCCCTCACCCAACCCGCACAGCTTCATCGGCGAGGGGAAGGCAGCAGAGATGAAACAGCTCATTGAGGCCAATGAATGTGACCTGGCAGTCTTTGACAATGAGCTCTCCCCTTCCCAGATGCGGGTTCTCACCGAAGAACTGGGTGTGAAGGTGCTGGACCGTTCCGGCCTGATTCTGGATATTTTTGCCGGGCGGGCCCGTACCCGTGAGGGCAGGCTTCAGGTTGAGCTCGCGCAGTATCAGTACCTGCTCCCGAGGCTGACGGGAATGTGGACCCATCTGGTGCGGCAGACCGCTTCCGGCGGCAGCTCTCCGATCGGGACGCGCGGCCCGGGCGAAACCCAGCTGGAAACCGACCGCCGGCATATCCGTCGGAAAATTCAGAAGCTCCGTGAGGAACTGGCGGATGTCCGCCGGGTACGGGACACACAGCGGAGACTGCGGGAAAAGAATGCCCTGCCGATGGTGGCGCTGATCGGATATACCAACGCCGGGAAATCCACGCTGCTGAATCTTCTGACCGACTCCGCCATTCCTGCAAACGACCGTCTGTTTGATACCCTGGATCCGACAACACGGAGGCTCCGTCTGGACGAGCACATGGAAGTTCTGCTGTCAGATACCGTCGGATTTATCCGGAAACTGCCGACCCATCTGATTGAGGCCTTTCAGGCAACTCTGGAAGAGCTGAAATACGCCGATCTCCTGCTCCACGTGATTGACCTCTCCAACCCCGAGTGGGAAACACAGGCTGAAATCGTAGAGAAGATTATCGGGCAGCTGGGAGCCGGGCAAACACCCTGTCTGCGCGTGTACAACAAATGCGACCGCTACTTCGGCATTCTCCCGCATGAAGAGCACTCGGTCTGCATCTCTGCGCTCAGCGGTGAAGGATGTGACCTGCTCCGACAGAGAATTCTGGAACAGCTTTCCGGCCTGCAGAGGGAAGCGGAACTGTTTCTTCCCTATGAAAAAGCCGGCCTGCTGGATCTGGTAAGAAAAGATGCGCAGCTTCAGTCACTGGATTATGAAGAAGACGGCATCCGGATTACTGCGGTCCTCGGTGACGCTCTGTTCCGAAAGCTGAAGGAATACATCCCTGGATATGTTGAACTGGAAGAGAGCTGGTAGGCGCGGCCCGGATCACAGGGCAGGCTGCATAACGGAAGGAGGCCGGCAGCGTGGGTGAATATCGCATACCGGCGGGCAGCGGCAGGGCCGAACTGACGGAAAAGAGATCCCGTTTTATCGGGCATCTGAGCAGGGCTTCAACGGAGGACGACGCCAAAGCTTTTGTTCTGGAGATCAAAAAGCAGTATCACGATGCGCGCCACAACTGCTGGTGCTACCGCATTATTGACGGACCCGAACGCTTTTCGGATGACGGCGAGCCGCAGGGTTCTGCCGGAATGCCGATGCTGGAAGTATTCCGCAGAGAAAACATCTCCAACATGGTCTGTGTGGTAACGCGGTACTTTGGCGGTGTGCTTCTCGGTACCGGCGGCCTGTCCCGGGCCTATGCACAGGCTGCAAAAGATGCGCTTCTGGCTGCGGGGACGGTTCAGACAGGCTTTCACTGTACGCTGAGCTTTCACTGCCCTTACGGGCTGCTGGAGCGCATCCGAAACGAGCTTCTTCAGGCCGGAGCCGTACCGGAATGCGAGTATGCCGGTGATGTTGCCGTAAGGGCGGATGTACCTGCGGGTCAGGCAGGCGTTCTTGCCGGGCGGATCCGGGAACTAAGCGGCGGCAGCATCGCTGTTGCCGTTTCCGAACCCTTCCTGCGCACTGAGTAACAACAGAAAGGCGGACAGCATATGGAACTACCGAGAGTGGAACGCGAGCAGGCCGAAACGTTGCTGGTCGGACCATTCGGGATCCGGGCCGCCGCTTCTCAGGGCAGACTTCAGCCTGAAGCGGAATGCGATATCCGAACCTGCTTTCAGCGGGATGTGGACCGCATCACGCACTGCAAGGCTTTCCGGCGGCTGAAGCATAAAACACAGGTTTTTCTGCAGCCTGAAGGCGACCATTACCGGACGCGGCTGACGCACACGCTGGAGGTGAGCCGCCTTGCCAGGACGGCTGCCAGAGCGCTGAGCCTGAATGAAGACCTGACCGAGGCCATTGCGCTCGGTCATGATCTGGGCCATACCCCTTTCGGCCATGCCGGCGAACGGGCACTGAACCGGATTCATCCGGATGGTTTCCGGCATTATGAGCAGAGCCTTCGGGTGGTGGATCTGCTGGAGCGTGACGGACGCGGCCTGAACCTTTGTTACGAAACCCGAATGGGCATTCTCAATCACACACACGGCGCTCCCGACGACAGCTGCGAAGCCGTATGCGTGCGGCTGTGCGACCGGATCGCCTATGTGAACCATGATCTGGATGACGCCATCCGGGCAGGCCTGCTGCGGGAAGATGATGTTCCGGAGCGGATCCGCCTGCATGCCGGAACACGAAACAGTGCACGGATCAATACCTTTATTACGGACCTGATTGATGCCAGCCGCGCCCGTATGGCGCAGAGTGAACACAAACACGATGCCCGGGCTGCCGATCTGATTGCATTTTCGGATGAGATGCTTGCTCTGTTCAACTACTTCCACCGTTTCATGTTTTCAGATATCTATACCAACCCCCTGGCCAAAGGGGAAGAGAGCAAGGTTGACGGTATTCTGGCCGCCCTGTATGATTACTACTGCGAACATCCTGATGCTTTGCCGGAAGATTACCGGGGCATTCTGGAGCGGGAAGGAAACGGACGGGCCGCCTGTGATTACATCTCCGGCATGACAGACGGATATGCCATGGAAAAATACAGCGAACTGTTTATTCCCTTTGCCTGGACGGTCAAGTGACTGCCGTACAGCGCTGGACGGCTGAACGCAGGAAGGCGGTGAGGTGAAATGGCTTTCCCTGAAAACTTCATACAGGAGCTGACGGACCGCAACGACATTGTGGATGTCGTAGGAAGTTACGTGCATCTTTCAAAGCGAAGCGGTGCCAACTATTTTGGCCTTTGCCCGTTTCACAATGAGCGCACGCCGTCCTTTGCGGTAAACCCGACCGGGCAGTTCTACCACTGTTTCGGCTGCGGGAAAGGCGGCGGAGTCATCAATTTCATCATGGAGATTGAGAATCTCAGCTATCCGGATGCCGTGCGGCATCTGGCCGCGCGGGTCGGGATGACGGTTCCGGAAGACCGGTTTGACCGGGACAGCCGGAAGCGGACCCGCATGCTGCAACTGAACAAGGATGCGGCAAGGTTCTTTTATGAACAGCTCGGCACGCCCGAAGGTCAGAAAGCCGCCGCCTATATGATCGAACGCGGCATCTCACCGCCCACCGCCAGAAAGTTTGGTCTGGGCTATGCTCCGGACAGCTGGGACAGTCTGCTGCTGGCCATGAGGGAAAAAGGCTTTACTGATTTTGAGCTTTTTGATGCCGGCCTCGTAAAGAGGGGCAAGAACGGAGGCTTTTACGATACCTTTCGCAACCGGCTGATGTTTCCGGTGATCGATGTCCGCGGAGACGTTATCGGGTTCTCCGGCCGCCTGCTGAGCGGTGACGGCGCGAAGTATATGAACAGCCCCGAAACCCTGGTCTTCCAGAAGAGCAAAAACCTGTTCGCCCTGAATCTCGCCAAAAAGTCCAAAAGCGGATACCTGCTTCTGGTAGAAGGAAACGTTGATGTGGTGACCCTCCATCAGGCCGGTTTTGATTCTGCTGTGGCATCCCTTGGCACCTCGCTGACGGCTGAGCAGGCCAGGCTGATGAGCCGGTATACCAGGGAAGTCATTCTTGCCTATGATGCCGACGGGGCCGGGCAGAAGGCCGCGCAGCGCGCCATCGGGATTCTGGAAAAGCTTGACATGAAAGTGCGGGTGCTGCGGATGAGCGGCGCCAAGGATCCGGACGAGTTTATCCGAAGCCGCGGCGCGGATGCTTTCGGAAATCTCATCAGGGAGTCGGAGAATCAGATGGATTACCGTCTGAATGCGATTAAGGCGAAGTATGACCTCGGGACCGATGAAGGCAAGGTCGGCTATCTGAAGGAAGCCTCCGAGCTGCTGGCAAGCCTGCCCGGAGCCGTGGAGCGCCAGGTTTACGCCATCCGGGTAGCCAATGAGGCTGGGATCGGTCCGGAGGCCGTGGTGCGGGAGGCAGAACGCCAGCGGAAGCGTCTGCTGGCACGCACCCGTAAGGATCAGGAGCGGGAGATGACCCGCCCGGAAAAGACGGCGCAGCCGGCGGACCGCAGTCTGCGCTACGGTGATCCCGGAGCGGCGGCGGCTGAAGAAGGGCTGATCCGGCTGTTGTATCTGGATTCCGGGCTTGCAGATCAGTACCGGAATCGCCTGCCGCAGCCGGAAGCCTTCACCAGCGAGGCGCTGGCAAAGATCTATCAGATACTGCGAGAGCGGATTTCCGCCGGTGAAACACTCAGTATCAACGGGCTCACTTCTCTGCTGAATGCCGAAGAGATGAATCTGCTGGTTCGGATCATTCAGAAACCGGAGCAGCTCAGCGGAAGCAGCAGAGCACTGGAAGACTATCTCCGGCGGATAGAAGAAGAACGGGAACGGCGAAGCGGGCAGGATAAGGATGACCTCCGTGCCCTCAGCGAAAAACTTCGCAGGGAAAAAGGATATCGGGCGTAAAGGCACGAACGGAAAGGGATTGAAACATGAACGAAGAATTACATCTGACAGAGGAAGAACTGGAAAGCATGGCAGACAAGCTCATTGAGCAGGCTGCCGAAGCAGATCTGGCAAATCAGCAGGAAACGGAAATCATCCGGACACCCCGCCGTTCTTCCAAAAAGAAGGCAGATGAGGCCGTGTCCGACAGCCGGCCACCGGAAGTGCGACTGCAGGAACTGTTCGAGAAAGGCAAAAAAACCGGCAAACTGACTACAAGAGACCTGGATCTGCTGAATGAGCTGAATCTGGATTCCGATGCTGTTGACAAATTCTATGAAGAGCTGGAGAAGGCCGGCGTCGAGATCGATTACGGTCTCGGTGACATGCCGGTACTGGATGACGATCTGCTTCCGGAGCTGGATGACCTGAATCAGGTGGAAGAAGTGCCGGAGGAAGAAGTTACCGATACCGATGCCCTGATGGACAGCTTTGCGACCGATGACCCGGTCAGAATGTATCTGAAGGAAATCGGTAAAGTTCCTCTCCTCACTCCGGAGGAAGAAAAAGAGCTCGCCCAGCGGATGAACGCCGGAGATGAAGAAGCAAAGCGCCGGATGACGGAGGCCAACCTCAGGCTGGTTGTCAGCATTGCAAAACGGTATGTGGGCAGGGGCATGCTGTTTCTGGATCTCATTCAGGAAGGCAATCTCGGACTCATCAAGGCTGTGGAAAAATTTGATGTTGACAAGGGATACAAGTTCTCCACCTATGCCACCTGGTGGATCCGTCAGGCCATCACCAGGGCGATTGCCGATCAGGCCAGAACTATCCGGATTCCCGTTCATATGGTTGAAACCATCAACAAAACCATCCGGGTCTCCCGTCAGCTGCTCCAGGAGCTGGGGCATGACCCCAGCGCCGAAGAGATCGCCGAAGAGATGGGCATGCCCGTTGAGAAGGTACGTGACATCCTGAAGATTGCGCAGGAACCGGTTTCACTGGAAACGCCCATCGGCGAGGAAGAAGACAGCCATCTGGGCGATTTTATCCCCGACGAGGATGCCTCCGAGCCCAGCGAGGCAGCAAGTTTTTCCCTCCTGAGAGAGCAGCTGGAAGAAGTTCTGGACACGCTGGCTCCCCGTGAGAAGAAGGTTCTGGAACTGCGTTTCGGTATTGTGGACGGCAGGACCAGAACTCTGGAAGAAGTCGGCAAGGAGTTTAACGTCACCCGTGAACGGATCCGTCAGATTGAGGCCAAGGCGCTGCGAAAGCTTCGCCACCCCAGCCGCAGCAAGAAGCTGAAGGATTTTCTGAACTGAAGACCGACTGAAAGATCCCTGTATCCTTCAGAGACCTGCACATTTAATGTTATGTAAACCTGTCGGGCAACAACAGCAGCGCAGAACATATTCCCCGTTCTGCGCTGCTGTGATTTTTATTCAGATTTCTGTCCGTTTGAAGCCGTCACCCGGCAGGCAGGCAGAAGCGGAATCAGACGGATGTATGCATGGCTGCCAGCGCCGCCTCAATCACGGCGGAACGAAAGCCTTTTTCTTCGAGCTTCCGCACGCCCTGGATGGTGGTCCCGCCGGGGGAACAGACCGCGTCCTTCAGTTCGCCCGGATGCTTCCCGCTCTCGAGGATCAGCTTTGCAGACCCCAGAACTGTCTGCGCAGCAAGCAACATGGCTGTATTCCGCGGGAGTCCGCCCGCAACACCGGCATCCGCAAGCGCCTCAACAAAGAGGTCGACATACGCCGGACCGCAGCCTGAAACCGCCATACCGGCCTCCATGAGACGTTCCTCCACCGGTTGGAACCGGCCTGCATTACGCATGGAATTCAGGAATGCTTCTTTCTGCAGCTCTGTAACTTCGGGACTGCAGGAATAGAGAATCATCCCTTCGCCGACCGAAACCGGCGTATTCGGCATGATGCGAATAACCGGATAGGCAGCGCCGAGCTGTGCCTGAAGGTCCTTGATGCTGGCCCCGGCAACCATGGAAACCAGGAGAAACGGGGCGGAATGATTCTGTGTTCCAGAGTCTCCCCCGGCCTTCTCCCCAATCGCCCTGCGGACCGTGGCGCAAAGATCCGGCAGCATGTTAGGCTTTACGCCGAAGAACACGATATCCGCCACGGAAATAGCCGTATCATGCGTTGTCACCTCGCCGCCGATTTCCTCACGAAGACGTTCCGCCTTTTCCGGATGACGATTTACCAGATAGAGCTGATTTTCCTTTTCTTTTGCAGCAGCTCTGGCCAGAGCTCCGCCCATATTCCCGGTGCCGATAAAAGCAATTTTCATATTCGGTCACTCCCCCGTTCCGATCTGTTTTCAGCAGTATACCACAGCTTGCCGTTTCTGACTACAGAAAAATCTGATAAAAGCATGCAGAGAAATCCGGAAGCAGACCCATTCACCGTTAAGTGCATTCACAGTTTGCTCTTGAAAGAGCCGGATATTTACGTTAAAATATAGTCAGTAAGGCGCCGGCAGTGCAGCGGGCTTATCAGCCGTCTCCCCTTCCGGCACAACACGAAACTGTATTCGCAAAGGAGTGATTTGATGAAACTGACGGAAGATCAGCAGGCGCTGCTTGACGGAAGCCGCGGCGAGGTAATGGCCAAAATCATGAAGACGCTGGTCATGTACGGTGACGCCTTCGGGGCAGAGCGAATGGTACCCGTAACCAGCAAATACGGCCACACGGTCATCAGCTTCGGCATCGGTGTGATGGAGCCGGTCTATGACCTGTATGACAAAATTCTGGAAGCCGGTATCTCGTCGGAGCAGAAATTCACAGCCGACCCGAGACCGCTGGACCCGAACGTGCCCTCCACCCCGCTGGATGACCTGGTTTTCAAGAAATTCATGTACAGCCAGCAGGCAAGGTATGAGGAGCAGCTGAAGAAACTCGGCATCACCAAGGATGAAGACTTCACCTGCGCCTGCTATCTGGACCAGGTCGGGAACATCCCCAAGAAGGGCGAGGTGCTCTCCTGGGCCGAGAGTTCGGCGGTGGTATACGCAAACTCGGTACTGGGTGCACGCTGCAACCGCAACTCCGGCATTCTGGAACTGATGGGCAGCATCGCAGGCTTTGTACCGGAATTCGGCCTGCTGACCGACGAAGGCAGGAAAGCCGACTGGGTCATTGAAGTTCGCTGCAAAAACAGGCCTGAGGCACAGCTTCTTGGCTCCGCCATCGGCATGAAGGTCATGGAAGAAGTCCCCTATGTGAAAGGACTGGATGCCTGGCTCGGTACTGAACTCAACGACTGTGCCAAGGCCTATCTGAAGGACTTCGGTGCGGCCACCGCATCTAACGGCGCCGTCGGACTCTATCACATTGAGAACCTGACACCCGAAGCCGTGGAACTGGGCGAAAGCCTGATCAGGCCCGATGCAAAGACCTATATTATCGACGATGCGGAACTGGATCGCGTCTATCAGAATTATCCCGTCATCTGGAAGAACCCCGATGCAAACCCGCAGCTGGCTTTTATCGGCTGTCCGCATCTGACACTGCAGCAGCTGACAGACTGGGCCCGTAAAGTATTGAAGGGTCTGGACGCAAACGGTCTGAAGAAAGTCCAGGTTCCCACCGTTTTCACGGCTCCGGTTCCTGTCATCAGGGAATTTGAAAAGACCATCTGGTCCTGGCCGCTGAAAAAGGCAGGTGTGGTCGTCAGCTATATCTGTCCGCTGATGTATATGAACAATCCGCTCTGCAAGTCCAAGGCTGTGCTCACGAGTTCAAACAAGCTGAGGACCTATACCAGCGCAAAATACTGTACCGATGCCGAGATTCTCTCTATCATCACGGGAGGTGCGAAATGAAGACATTTCAGGGACGCGTGATTGTTCCGGGAACCTGTTCCGCGGAAGCGCTGGTCAGCAAGGGTGGCTTTAATACACTGGCAAGCTACCAGTCGGCGCTGCAGTTCGGTGACCTGAAGGCCCTGGGCCATGACACCGAAGTTCTGTGCGGTGACCAGAATAACCCCGACATCTATAAAAAGCCGATGATGGGCAAGGCTCTCTGCCTGCCGCAGACGATCGGTTCAACCACCGGCGGTATGGTTTTGTACGCCGCCTGTGCGCTCGGCAAGCAGCCGGCCTGTATGCTCTTTTCCAAGCCCATTGATTCGCTGGCGGCTTCCGGGGCTATTCTCGGCGATGTCTGGTCAGACGCCGTCATGCCCGTAGTAGACAATCTCGGCGATGAATTCCTGGAATACGTACAGACCGGGATGACCGTTACGGTAAAAGATGACGGCCTTGTGGAAGTGCAGGAGTAAGGAGACCCTGGTATTCACAGCACGGATCTGAACTGCAGGCTCTGTTTCCCATTCAGCTGCTGAAACACTTTCACCATCAGCCAAATTGCCCTCCGGCGGAGCGTTTTGCTCCGCCGGAGGGCAATTACGATTCCGACCGGGTCAGTTTTCGCACAGGACAGGTATCATGCTGACTGCGGGGATCAATCTGATCCGTCCTCTTCCGGCACCGCACGCGCAAGAGAGGAATTGAGGTACCGCCTGTCTTCGGTAACCTCCCGAATGACATGCAGCTCAGCAGGAATGGCAAAGTCCTCCTCTTCCGATTGCAGCTCGCATTCGAGCACTGCCTGATGTGTCCAAAAAGGGTACAGGTCGATTTCCAGCAGATGACCGCCATAAGGCAGGAGCCAACGGGTCTTTTCAATCGTACGCCGTTCCGGATCGCGCTCGCGCAAAAGCTTCAGATATTCTTCTTCGGTAACGGTGTTTTCCTCCTCAATCCGGGTTCGCTCTGTCAACTGACGCTTGACGGTCCGGTAATAAACCGTTTCTCCGTTTTCTGTCCAGCTGCGAACCCGCCGGGATCCCGTTCCGTCGGAGCAGAGATAGGACTGCGACAGCTGCGCACAGCGACTGCCGGGCTGCCGGGCAAGCCAGGCGGAGTCCGGAATCCGAATCAGAAACTTGCGCTCGATTTCAAGATTCCCGTTTTCATGGCTCATGCGATTCTCCTCCCGGTTTTCTGCTCTTTTCTGTAGTCTATCATGCAGGGCAGGGATATGCAACAGCAAATCAACATCAGGAAAAGGAATCCACGTGCAGACTGGACAAGCATGGCCGAGCCTGATATAATGCACTCCGCACTGAAAGCCACGGACAGAATATGAACACAGAAACAGGAGCAAACCATGAGGACAGAAGCGCTTGCGCAATACAATGCCGCCCTGAAGGCCGGCCAGAAATACTACAAAAACGCCGTCACGCACGGAAAATACCCCTATCTGCCGGTTCTGGATGAAATTGTACCGGAATCCTCTGTTGCCGGTTATGCCAGTCTGGGTATTCTCGAGGTTCCTGCTGATCTGATTGTC
>CAZBXX010000022.1:0-24660 GCA_964495965.1 uncultured Oscillospiraceae bacterium
GCATATCTTCCATCGTATAACAAGGAAATTGCGTGATTGAGCACAAAACAATAAAGACTATGAAGAACAAGGGCGTAAACTCCTGGTTTTCATAGCCTGTGGGAGATCAAAGGTGAAAGCGAGCTTTAAAAGGAGAAAGCATTTTAAATTGTGTGCCGGCAAACCTGATGACAGGGCCATGGGGAGGGAGAAAGACCGGACGGTGGCGGCGGAGACGGTCCCGGCGTCCGGGGTGTTATCTCTTATATACATCCATGTTGATCTCACCGCAGCGTCTTGCCACAATTGTGGAGACCACCACGTCGCCAAGACAGTTGGCCATGCACAGGAACATACCCAGAATGGGGCCGATGCCCATCACCATTCCAACCCCCTCCGTGGGAACACCCAGCTGCTGAAGCAGAACGGAAAGGCAGATGACACCCGCCCCCGGGATGCCGGGCGTGCCTGCGGAAAGCAGCATAACCGTGAACGCCAGCGTCAGGAGCTGACCACCGGAAACCGGCACGCCAAAAGCCTTTGCCAGGGCAAGGGAAAACACCACCTGCTGAATGCAGGTACCGCTCATATTCACCGTAGCACCCAGCGGAATTCCGAGGCTGTATACCCTGGGGCTGATTTCGAGACGGCTTTTGCAGGCTTCCTTGTTCAACGGTAATTTTCATACAGAAAGAGCCCTCCATTTGCAAGCCGGCAATCATCTTTCCGTATCCTGTTTTCTCCTGTTACGGTTCGGGGAAGCGCGCGTCGATTTCCGATGCGAAGAATTCCAGGTCGCCCATGCGCCTGCGCGCGTCTGCCATATCTGCACGGCTTTGTCCGGCAGCCGCTTCCAGTTCGCTTTTTCTGTCCGGATCGGACGACACATCCGCACCGGTGTACGCCTTCAGCAGAGACGCCGCCTCATAGTACTCCAGTATTGCGTACGGGACAGCGTAATCCCCGTTCTTCTCCGGGGTTTCTCCAAGCGCGATATTATCGTACATGGAGGTGAGCGCATCCGGGTAGTCTCCATTCCGGATCATCCGCAGGAGATCGTTGGGTTCAGAAATATAATGGTAGGACTCTCTCCGGATGACAGAAATCGCGATGATGACCATCACGACCAGGACCAGCGAGAGCAGGACCAGGAAGATTCTGAACAGTCTGTCGCCGGGACTGCCCGCTTCCTTTCCGACTTTACGATTCTTTCCCATAATGGTCCTCCAGCAGGATATTGATCCTGGCCACGGTCATCTCCCGCGTTGCCAGGGCTTCTTCCCGGCTCATGCCCAGGTAGCTTTCCATCATGGTTTCCACCCGGTCGCGCACGCCCGCCACAAATTCCATTTTTTCCGCCGTATATGCCGCTTCGTTATAGGTCTGGGGCTGCAGAGACTCGTTAAGCCTGTGGATCTCCTCGGCCATGTATTCCAGGAGCTCCGACTCGTTGTAGTACCGGTAAGCATCCGGATCGGTCTTTTTCGCCTGCAGGAACATCAGGTTTGTATAAAACTGCCGGTACTGGAAGGAACTGTCGCTGACCGTATCGTACTCCCGGAAGGCGTCGGTAAACCGGATGTCGTTTTCGGATATATAAGAATAAATGCCCAGATAGTCGCGCTCGTCCATCAGTCGGCCGATCGCTGCCCTGTGCAGATCCGCCTGAGCCTCAGCGCGCTTTTCGATCCGCAGCAGGCGGAGATCGTCGGCCTGGACCAGGATAAACGCCGTCGCCGCAATCAGCGCGATCAGCACGGCGAGAACCGCGATGCGCACGGTAAACCGGTTGAAGCGGGAGGACTGCGCCAGCACGTCCTTCCTGGTGCGCTCATAGTCTGTTTCGAAGCGGCGCATGGCCTCCTGATGCTTCACGGCAAAGGGATTCGGCTGACCGCAGAAGGGGCAGAAGTTCTCTTCGATATTCAGGTTATTCCCGCAGTGCTGACACTTCATGGCTCATCCCCCCAAAGCCTGTCCGCAATCTCCATGAACTCGTCGTAACGCTCCCAGTTCCAGACGTCGTGGTCTTCTCCGTCTTCCGCAATTGCTTCCATCAGCGCTTCGTAATCCTCAGCCTCGAACATGCTGTCATACTGCGCAAAGCGCTGATGCTCCCAGGCAAGTTCCGCGGCATAGTCATCCCTGTCATGATGAAAAAGCCTGTTTTCCGCATAGACGAAGCCGCCGGTTACCACTGCCAGAATCAGTGCGATGATCAGCACGGTTTTCAGCGCCGTTCCGGCACTTTTTCTGACTTCCTTCCGGTAACCGGACCGGACCTGGTCGTCCACGGTATCCAGATTTCGCCGGGTGTCTTCCAGATCCTTCAGGTATTTCGCTTCGGCGCCTTCCGGATGGATATATGAGCAGTACGGGCACCGGGTTTCTTCCGCATCAAAGACCGCACCGCAGTTCGGGCATTCGACCTGTTTCATCTTTCGGCATTCTCCTGTGTTCCTCATCCATACCGGGAAGCGCAAGCGCCTGCAAATCCCACGGTACAGACACAGTTTACCACAACTGCTCCGTGCCATCAACACATATTGAAGACGCAAAGGAAAACACGATTCTGTCTTTTCAGGAGATCGGACGGATGATATAATCAGCATGGCAAATTGAAGTTGTCAGCGGTCACGGCAATCCGGCCGGCATCTGTATGAGGGAGCGCAGGGCTTATCCTGAACACAGGCGTTCGATGGCGACAGAGGAACCGGCTTTTCTTTGCAGGTTCCGTCGGCATGGTTCACAGTTCATTCAAGAAAGTGAAATATCTGATCAACAAATCGGGGATATAATCGGTTCCATCAAAGGAGCCGAAACGGCGGAAAGGAACGTATCATGAGCGAACTGAAAGCGGAACTCGAATCCGTGGCAAAAGATGCTGTTGAAAAAATCAAGGAACTGGTTGCGGAAGGGAACGTCACGCATATCCGTGTCCGGAAGGACGACAACGTGATTCTGAATCTTCCCATGACCGCGGGTGCGGTCGGCGCGGCGATCGGTCTGGCCGCAGCCCCCTGGGCACTCGTCATTGCGGCCATCACAACGATGGGCCTTCACTGCACCGTCGAAGTTGAGAAGAAAGACGGCAGCGTCAACGTCATCTACGGAAAGTAAACACCCGGTCCTCCGGGAAGCAGGTTCTGCCTGCTTCCTTTTTTGTTCCGCTTTAAAACTCCATCATCACTTTCAGTACCGGTTCAGGGCGCCTGTCCGCCATATCAATTGCCTCTTTGAACTGCCCAATGGGATAACGCTGGGTCACAAAGTGGCTCAGATCCATTCTGTTCTCAGCAAGCGCCTCGCAGATCAGCTCGAAATCCCTCTTCTGGTACATGTTAAAGGCGCGGAAGTCCAACTCATGCTGCTGGTGAAGACGGTAGCAGAAGCCAATGCCGTCCTCCATCAGGGCGTGCTGGATCACCTGCCCGGAACGGCGGGTAACCGCACATGCCTGCGTAACGGCCGATTCGCTGCCGAATGCAAGAAAAGTCTTGTCCGCTCCCACGCCGTCTGTCAGTTCCAGAACAACGTCCTCCAGGCTCTCCCGGCGGCTGTTGACGGTAACGGCCTCCGGGCACATGAGTTTCAGGCGCTCAAGATTCAGATCGGCAATATCCGAAACAATGATCGTCTTTGGGTTCCATAAGCGCGCACAGAGCGCGTCACCGATACCGATCGGGCCAGCGCCAATGATACAGAGAGTTGTCTCCGGCGTAATGCCGACATTCCGCACGGCGAACATTCCGTTTGCAATCGGTTCAATCAGGGCACCTTCCTCATAACTCAGGTGATCCGCGAGGTGCACAAGCGTTTTCTCCGGTGTTACCACGTATTCCCCAAGCGCTCCGCTCCAGTCCCCCGCGCCGAGAACTTTCTTATTGGGGCAGACGTGGTACATGCCGTGTTTACAGTACCAGCACTTGCCGCAGCCGACATGCGGCTCAATCACAACGCGGTCCCCGGGCTTAAACTCCGTAACTTCAGGTCCGACCTCCACCACATCGCCGGAAGCCTCATGGCCTGAAACAATCGGCGGGATCCGGAACGGGTGTTTTCCGTGATATGCATGGATTTCCGAACCGCAGATTCCGCAGTTGCGGATCTGAATATTCACATCATCCGGTCTGGTGATCTGCGGTTCCGGCATGTCATCCCGGAAACACGCGACATGTACCGCTTCAAAATATCCTGCTCTCATAACGCTGTTTCAAACCTCCTGTTGATTTTCCAGCCGTTATTTTACGCTATATTCCATAACGCTGCAAGATTTCTTTATCAGAAGGTGGCGCTGTAACGGATGAGGCTTGTGTTATTGGCCGGGAATTGAAAGGCCATGAAAGATCCGTCCTTATGAAATCTGTGCTGTACAGGAGCGGAGTGCGGTGATAAAATACCGATATACATCTCAGTTTGCGGAGGGAATGGAACCATGTCAAAAAAACTCAGTATCATCACGCTGATTCTTGCAATACTGTCGCTTGTGCTCTCCTGCTTTGCGCTCGGGGGCGCCCGGAAGGAAGCGGCACCTGCGCTTTCTCCGGAGGGAGACATCCAGTACGTGCTTTATCTCGGCACAAACGACAAGGACAGCAATGAGCCCGTATTCACCCCTGATCAGGCGAAAGAGGAAGCGGAAAAGATCCTGATTGCTCACTTCGGCGGCTACACCATTCAGGAGGCCAGCGGCGGCTGGATTGACGGCGGCACCGTCTATCAGGAATATACGCTGGTGATCTATCTGAGCGATACCACTCTGGATGCCGTGCACGCGGCAGCAGATGAACTGATCCGGGTGTTCCATCAGAGTTCCGTGCTGATTCAGGCAAACCGGACTGTTACGGAGTTTTATACCGGAATATGACCGGTTCCCCGTTTCAGCCGTTTGAACGGTCTGTTCCTCGCCCTGAAGGACCGGCTCAGCCCGCTTCACGGTGAGATGATTCCGGAATAAGCTTCATAGCAGAGCGGCCGGATCGGGATAAGACGAGGTGAAACACAATGGCAAGACTGACATGCACATACTGCGGCAGCATCATAAACAGGCGCGACAGGAATTGCCCGAACTGCGGAGCCGAAACCGAGAGCTCCATCAGAAAATTCACGGCGGCGAGAGAGGCCGAAACAGAAACGAACAGAAGCCTCCTGGAAGGGCTCAGGAAAAGCCGCGGGAAACGCGTGCTCAGCCTTGTCTGCGTTGGCCTCGCGCTTGTCATTCTGTCGGTCCTGCTGTTTACACTGATCAGGCCGGCGACAGCGAAGACCGTTATTTTTGCAGTCCTGGCCACAGCTTACGCTGTCTGCCTTGTCAAAGGCATCAGAGACATCAACAGGAAAAATGCCGAATGCCGTGAACTGAACGAACGAATAGACGGGCTTTCCCATCATATTATTTTTGACTGCGAGAATGCGCAGCCTTATAAGATGATCAATGATGTGGGCGTAAACAATGAAGGCTGTTTCAGGGATGAGCTTCAGCAGATTGCCTTTAAGGTCAGCATTACCAATGGAAGCAGCCGGAAAATAAAGTTTAACCTTATCAATGAATTTTTTGCGAAAAACGACAAATTCGGTTACCATGTCCGCCTGAATGCCGACGGCGTCAGGATGGAGGACTGCAAACTGGTTCCGTTCTTTGAACACCACGAAGAAAGCAACAAGATCTTTGAGCCGCCTCTGTATACAGCGGGTTTCAGAGAAATCGTGCTTCGCCCGCATGATTCGATCGTTGGGTGGGTAGCCTTTTATGTCACTCCGGAAGCGGAGGATCTTGAGCTGCTGTTCGCGGATGATTCTGTGATGATAAAAAACCCCCTGCAGCGATGACAAAATACACTCAGGCTGATGACTGGAGGGACGCTTATGTTCTGTACTCAATGCGGGTCTCCCCTGCCGGACAGTGCTGCATTCTGTCCGGCCTGCGGTGCGAAAGCCGGCGCCGCGGAGGCGGCTGCCCCTGAGGCCTGCACGGCATGCGGAAGCAGAAGCCTCAGGAAGATCCGGAAGGGCGTTTACCTTTGCGAATACTGCGGAAGCAGATTCTTTGCGGGCGGGCAGGACGCTGTTCCGGGTGAGGCGGAAGCCGAGGCCGACCTGTTGGCGCTGTTCATGCTGGCATCCGAGCATGAGCAGAAGGACGACATCGCGGGTGAACTCCGGATTCTCCTGAAAGGACTGGATCTTCTGCCGAACAACGCCACACTCCTGCTAAAGCTGGGGCGGGCGCACTGGAGACTGGGGCAGAACAGGCAGGCGCTGGAATACTTCCGCCAGGCGGCGCAGGTCAGCCCGGAGAATCCCGTCATCTATATCAACATGGCGAACATTTATCTGACGCAGGGTCAGTACGCGGAAGCCAGACCGCTGTATGAACGGGGCCTGGCCATTATGGAGGCCGATCCCCTTTCCGCGACGGCAAACGACATCGCGGTATCCTACGGGAACTACGGCAACTGCCTGGGGAAAATGGGAGACCGGAAAGGGGCAAAGAAGTACCTGTCCATTGCCAAAAAGAAGGGGTATAATCCGGAGTCCCTGGCGAACGTGTGCCGCCAGCTGGGTTTGAATCCCAGATGGCTCTGAGCGGCCGCATTGTGTCAAATGATCTGTAAGCCCGGTCGCGGTGTACACAAACAGATAATTGGAATTGATTACAGGATCTGCGGTGAAACCGGGATCTGCAGGAAGGAAAAGATGAAAAGGACCGCCGGGGCGGTCCTTTCTCCTTTACTGAAGTTCACTTTATTTTACTGCCGCAGGAAAAACGGGCCCCGTTTCCGGGACCCGGTATGGCTTTATTCCGCCCAGAACACTCTGTTTGCTTTTCTGCCTGCCGCCTTCGGCGCCTCCCCGTCGATGTATCCGACGGCGCAGTGCCCGATGCCCTCCCATTCACCTTCGACGCCGAGGCCTTTCAGCCATTCCTGCCACTCCGGCATCTCGAATTCCTGTCTGGCGCGGTGAATCCAGATGCCCCCCAGCCCGAGGGCGTGCGCCGCCAACAGCATGTTGCCCATGGCAAGGCTGCCGTCGTAAACCCGGTTCTGGTTGTCCTTCTGCGCAAGCACAATCAGGATCGCCGGAGCGCCGTAGAAGGGATCAATATCCCCTTTGCCCCAGATCTCCGCATTGGACCTGGAAAGCCGGTCCCGAACCTCTTTGTCGGTGACGGCCACGATGATCGCAGGCTGCAGGCCTCTTGCGCTGGGTGCGTAAAGACCTGCCTCGATGATCTGCTCGAGGTCTTCCCTCTTCGGCATTTCCGGCTTAAACTTCCGGATGCTCCGGCGTTCCAGCATGGCGTTCATGATGTCATTCATGTTTTCTTCATTCCTTTCATTCGATTTGTTATGTCGTAACGGACTTGTCAGCTGTTTCCCAATCCATCCGGGAAGCTGGTAAAGAAATCCGTTTCCACCTTCGGCAGACCGGATTTTGTCTTCTCCGCATCAATGGCCCTGATCAGAAACGCCATGTTCCGACCAAGGTTCCGCATGGTCTGCAGGCCTTCAAGGTCTTTCTTCACGTCTTCTGCCGAGAATCCGTGAACCTGATTCCAGTACGTGCTCGATACGACCGGCATTCCGGAGATGGTGAAGTATTTGTTCAGCACATCAAAGGATGCCGTACTGCCGCCCCGTCGGCAGCTGACAACGGCAGCGCCGATTTTCATGTGTTTTGAAAACCCCGTGCTGTAAAAGAGCCGGTCCAGGAAGGAAATCAGGTTTCCGTTTGGGGAAGCATAATATACGGGGCTGCCGATCAGCAGGCCGTCCGCTGCTTCGAATTTCGGTGCCACTTCATTCACAAGGTCTTTGATCACGCACCCATCGTGACTGTAACAGTATCCGCAGCCCATGCAGCCGCGGACGGATTCCTTTCCCACCTGAATGAGCTCCGTTTCAATCCCTTCTTCGTGAAGCGTGCTGATCACTTCATCCAGTGCCGTTGCCGTGCACCCGTGCAGCTTTGCGCTGCCGTTCAGAACAAGTACTTTGTAAGCCATTGATTTTACTCCTTTTCACGGATTGCCGGATCATCTGATTCACGACAGTATGCCTGACTGACGAATGAATGCTGCAGTACCGTTATCTTACACTATATTCGATAACGCTGCAAGATTTCTTAATCAAATAGTTGCCTAAACAGCATATTTCTTTTATAATTCTGGTAAAACAGCAAGAATGATATTGTTTGCTGACCCGGGAGGATTTGCCGCGGGCTGAATCAGGGAGATGACGCACCAATGACAAAAGAGTATATCAGGCGCTTCTTCATATGTGTGCTTGGGCTCGCCTGTTTTGCGGTCGGCAATGTGTTCGGCATACATGCCGGTTCAGCGGGCACCAACGCCTGGAACACACTTGCCCTCGGGATATCGGGTGCGACTTCTCTCAGCTTCGGCACGGTCACCCTGCTGATCGGCGTGCTTGTCATACTGATTGACATCGTTTTCAAAGGCCGAATCGGCTTCGGCACCATCCTGAATGCCATTCTCATCTCGTGGTTTTCGGATCTTTTTCTTTCGGCTGCCCGTTTTCTTCCTACCGCACAGAACCAGTTCATCGGTGCCGTGCTGACCATCATCGGGCAAACCATCATTTCGTTTTCGACCATTCTTTATATGACGGCGGGTCTGGGCTGCGGACCGCGTGACACGCTGATGGTAATCATCGGAAAGCGTTTCCCGAAAGCCCCGATCGGGCTCATCAAATTCTGCATGGAGCTCGCCGTCATGATGATCGGGGTGCTGCTGGGCGCGCCATTCGGACTGGGCTCCGTCCTGATCATGGGACTTCAGGCCTCCATCTTTCAGATTGCCTGCCGGATCTGTCATTACGAACCGAGAAACATTCTGCATGAAACGATCTACGACACCTTACGGCATATCACCCGCGCCGGACGGAAGGAATAGGCTCTTTCCCGTTTGCAGAGGAGGCCTCCCCCTCCTCTGCTGCTTTTAACACTCGATGACGCGCTTCTTCAGGGAAAACTGCGGAGTGAAGGAAAAGGAAAGAACACCTGCTATGTGCGGCTGAAACAGCCGGTAGAACAGAAAGGGGCCAACCATGTTAGAACAGCAGAACAGAAGACTGTGCATCTATTCGCTGATCAGCGCCGTTATCGTCATTCTGTGCACCTGCACTGGGGTGGTCATGAATCTGACCACACTTTATGACGAAAACTTCGATCACATGGGCATTCAGACCTTCTGCATGTTCACGGTGAACTCCAACATTCTGGTCGCCATGGGGATGGGGCTTGTCATCCCCTACACGATTGACGGACTGCAGAAGCATTTTTACCATCTGCCGAAGTGGCTGATCGTTTTTCTGCTTGCCGGAACAGCGGCCGTCACCCTGACGTTTCTGGTTTCGCTTTTCGTGCTGTCTCCGTTCAAGGGCTTTAAGCTGATCTTCACCGGTTCCCGGTTTTTCCTGCACGCGCTTGGCCCGATCACGGCCAATATCGCCTTTTCGATGTTTATCATTGACCACGAGGTGACGAAAAAGGAGTGTCTTTACGCGCTGATCCCGGTTTTCCTGTATGCCTGCGTATACTACATTCTTGTCGTCGTTGTCGGAGAAGAACGCGGCGGCTGGAACGACTTTTACGGATTTGCCACGCGGCTTCCGGTCTGGATCCCCATGGTACTGATCCTGCCCATTACGTACGGAATCGCCAGCCTGATGCGCTATCAGCACAACAAAAACTTTCGCCGGATACGCGAGGTGGAACCTGACGATGAGTATACCGAAGAATTTCTGCGGGACACCGTTACCTGGCTTGCGGAGAAAAACGCCCGGGAGGATCAGCCAGGCACGGATATCGTGCTCCCCCGGAGGCTGATCCGGTATCTGATCGCAAACACGGACGGAGACCTTTCGTTCCGGGACGTCTGCATCCTTTATCTGGACACGTTTCTGGAATACTCCGATTCCTGATGACGGTCCGGGATGCTTTCCCGGGCTGTACAAACGGCCGGACTTCTGTCAGAATCGGTGCCGTCATCACAAACACTGTCTGTCAGCCCTGAAGGATCAGGGCATGAACAATCCGGAGGTAAAGACAATGATTCAAAACCTGAGCATGACGGTTCTGGTCGACAATGTGGCCGCCGGACCGCTGAACGCCGAGTGGGGGCTGAGTATCCTGATTACGGCAGACGGCAGAAACATCCTGCTGGACACCGGCGCCGGACATCTTTTTGCCGAGAATGCCGCACTGCTTGGAATTGACCTCGACGGCATTGAAACCGGGGTCCTTTCACACGCGCACTATGACCATGCCGACGGACTTGAAACCTTTTTCGCTCTCAACCGGCATGCCGCCTTTCTTGTCCGGGAAGGCAGCTGTGAGAACTGCTATGGGTTCAAGGAAGGAAAGCTGAACTACATCGGGATCCGTCGTGGTATTCTTGAGCGCTGTTCGGACCGGATCCATACCGTCAGCGGCGTATACACGGTAGCCGACGGAATCTGGCTGGTACCCCACCGCAAGGCCGACTATTCATCCATTGCGCTGCGAAACGAACTTTACGTCTGCCGCGAAGGGCAGACCGAGCCGGATGACTTCGCACATGAACAGAGTCTTGTGATTGAGACGGAGAAGGGCCTGGTCGTCTTCAACAGCTGCTCCCATACCGGCATGCTGAACATTCTGACCGACATTCAGGTGATGCTGGGGCGGACCGACGTCTGTGCGTATGTGGGCGGCCTGCATCTGTACAGGCTTACGGATGAAGAGCTGGACAGACTTTGCCTGGAAATCCGGCAGACGCCTGTCCGGCGCATCCTGACCGGACACTGCACAGGAGACCACGCCTTTCAGATCCTGAAAGGGGCACTCGGCGAACGGATTGAACAGTTCCGCTCGGGGTTTCGCACCCAATTCTGAAGATATTGATTTACTGCATCATTTTCTGTTAAAATGAGACCGTAAACTGTTTGGGAGATCTGTTATGAACCTGTTTATCAATGCGTGTGTGCGAAAAGAATCCAGAACAAAAGAGCTGGCGGATTATTACCTGTCAAAACAGAAGGAACAATATGAGGAAGTGTTCCTGAATGCAATTGACTTCCCGGTTGCCGATGAGGACTTTCTCAACAGGCGCGACCGGCTGATTGACCGTCGGGATTTCAGTGATCCGGTATTTGATCTTGCAAGGCAGTTTGCCGAAGCGGATGATATCGTAATCGCCGCGCCTTTTTGGGATCTCTCCTTTCCTGCCGCGGTAAAACAGTATTTTGAGCAGATCAATGTCCGGGGAATCACCTTTTATTATACGCCGGAAGGCATACCCGCCGGCCTGTGCAGAGCGAAATGCCTGACCTATATCACGACTGCCGGAGGGGACTTCTTCCCTGAGGAATTCGGAGCCGGATATATCAGAGCGCTGGCTCAGAATTTTTACGGTATTCCCGAATTCAGGCTGATCAAAGCTGCGGGACTCGATATAGTCGGCGCAGATATCGATGCGATTATGGATTCTGCGAAAGCGTCCATCGGGACAGCCTGACCGATTCCGGCTTTTGCCGGGCTGACGACGAAAAGATTGCGGCGGAGACAATGACAGATGAACGACTTCACCCCCTATGACAAACTGAGCAAAAAGAAAAAGCGGGAGCTGGACAGGGCCAGGCGCGGCATCTGGGGCATCTCCCCCATCACCCGCAGGCCGCCGAACCCGAAAGCCTATAAACGGAAGAAAAGAGTGGAGCCGGATCAGGACGACTGAAATAGTTTTGCAAGAATCGGAAAATACGGACCTGCCATGCAGGAGAAGGGAGATGTGAGAACCATGAAGTTTGTTTTCTGGGGCGACGGGTCACAGGAAGCCATGGATCTGGTAAAACAGATTCAGGTGCGCAGCACGGAGAATTTCAACTGGACGTTTATTTTTATCCTCGCCGTGATCTTCTATGTCTACTGGAGCGAGATTAACAGGAAGAATTACGAAGTCGTTTACGCCGGCCTTGCCCTGTACGGCGTCCACTGGCTGTACGAAATCGGAAATGCCGTCATCGGTCATGTGACAGGCTACCCGCTCTGGTCGGTCAGCAACGCATCCACAACCTTCATTCTGCTGATCGGCGTCTGCTGGGAGCTTTCGATGATGTTCATGCTGGCAGGGATCATCTCGTTTAAAATGCTGCCCGCGGACAGAAACAAACGGTATTTTACAAAGGGCGGAAAGAAGGGCATCAGCTGCAAGCTGGTCGGCGCGATGGAAATGGCGCTGCTGTTCGCACTGGTGGAATCTTTCCTGGCCGGTACCGCCAACCATTCCTTTATCTGGGTGTATAAGTGGTGGGGCGTGCTGCCCGTCTTTATCACGACCTATATTCCCTTCTTCCTTGCAAGCAACTACGTGCCCGATATGGAGCCGAAGAAACGCAACCGCTTCCTGATTACGGAGTGGGCGCTGGTCGCGGTGCTGCTGGTGATTCTGATCCCGGCCGGCATCATCTGAAAACAAAGCGCTGATGCGCGGGGAGATGATCAAATGCAGTCAGATTTCTGGATTATGAGACCGTTCAGCGGTCTGTTCTGCCTGTGCTTTGCTTTATTCCTGCTTCTGCTTGTCCTTGCAAGCGTCCTTCTGCGAAAAAAGAACGTAAAAACCAGGGAGACGGTCCTGATCACGGCATGTGTGATCACTCTGATCGGATTCATCGTCTACAAAAAATTTCTCTCCCGCGACCATGATTTCAGTATCATCACGGCGAACATGGGCGGGTTCAACTGGTGGGGGGAACTGCCGCTACAGCTCTGCAATATCAACATGCTGATGATCCCGATTGCCGTGTGGAAAAAAAGCCGGCCGCTGGCCTGCTTCTGCTTTTTTCTCGGGCCGCTGGGCGCGCTGATGGCACTGGTGATGCCGGGAAACGGTTTTGACGGATACTCAATCTTTCTGCCGCGCATGCTCGGCTACTACGGAACGCATTTTATGATCGTGATTGAGGGGCTGGCGCTGGTAACATTCGGCCTGTTCAGTCCCAGACTGAAGGATTTGCCCCGCGCATTCCTGACCGCGCTGCTCATCGCCTTCGCCGTCTTCTGCTTCAATATGCTGCTGCGCCGGACCGGGCTGCACCCGAAGGCAAACTACTTCTTCTCCGTGGAGACCGAGGGGAACCCTCTGCTTGACCTCTTTTACAGATGGATTCCGGTACCGTTTCTCTATCTGGCGCCGTGCAGCATCGTCCTCGCGGTATACATGCTCGCCATTACGATTCCGTTTGAACTGATCGAACGGAAGAAGAACTGATACCATACAATAAGATTCTATTTGTGACGGGAACCGGTGATGTTTCATGACGAAACGGAAAACAAAACTGACCGCAGTAAGCGCTTTTCACTATTTCCGGCTGGTCTACCGGTCTGCTCTGTTTCTGGTTCTCCTTGTGATGTATTTCACCTACAGGATCCGGAACGGTCCTGCCATTCTGGATTCACTGGAGAAGAGCCCGCTGATCATTACCGTCATATGCGCGCTGTTCACGGTAGAAATGATCTTCCGCTTCTTCCCTTCCCGGCTTGAAAGCCCCGGATGCCAGAAGCAGTTTGCCAGGAACTACATCAAGTCGGGAAAAACGGACATCTCCATTCAGGATAACAACGGGACCATTGTCGTGCTGCTGGTATGGATCGGCTTCAATGCGATTTTTGGCGCGCTGTATATGGCAGGTATATTCGATGACGGGATCATGCTGCTGCTGAGTTGCGCCTATTCCGTCTGCGATATGATCTGCATTCTCTTCTTCTGCCCGTTCCAGACATGGTTTCTGAAAAACAAATGCTGCAGTACCTGCCGGATATACAACTGGGATTACGCCATGATGTTCACACCGCTGTTTTTCGTCATGAAGCCCTATACCTGGGGTCTTCTGGCCCTGTCGGTCGCGCTGCTTATACGGTGGGAGATCACATTCTATCTGCACCCGGAACGCTTTTCGGAGCAGACAAACGATTACCTCCGGTGTCAGAACTGCACGGAGAAGCTGTGCGGGCACAAAAAGCATCTGCAAAGACTGTGGAAGCAGATTGCGGACTACACAGCCAGGCGAAGAAAGATGCTGCAGAGATAAAAGACAGGGCTTCGGCCGACATCGTCTTGCGGGGGTATCGCTTTATGAAGACAAGAAGAATTCTGATGAGCACATTCGGCGTCGTGATCTGCGGAGTCAGCGTGGGGATGTTCAAGCACTCCGCCCTGGGTGTGGACCCGTTTCAGTCCCTGATGAGCGGACTGGATTCTGTCATCCCGATTCATTTCGGTACGCTGTATGTTATCGTCAACCTTGTGCTGCTATGCTTTTCTCTGATCTTCGATCGCAGGAAGATCGGCCCTGCCACTCTGATCAATCTTTTCCTGCTGGGATATATCGCGGAGTTTTCACAGAAGCTCTTTCAGAGGCTTTTCCCCGAACCCGCCTTCGGAGACAGGCTTGCGCTGCTGGCGGTTGCCGTTGTGGTCATGTGCCTTGCATCGGCGCTGTACTTTACGGCAGACCTGGGCGTGTCCACCTATGACGCCGTTTCACTGATCTGGTCCGAGAAGCAGAGACGCATCCGCTTCCGGTACTGCAGGATCATCTGCGACTGCGCCTGCGTTCTGGGCGGAGCACTGCTCTGCACCGCGGGGCATGTACCTCTGGCCGGCGTGGTCGGGATCGGAACGGTCATAACCGCATTCTTTATGGGTCCGCTGATTGAGTTCTTCAACCGGACGGTCGCAGTTCCGATTTTAAACAGAGGGCTGAAGACCGGGGGCTGATCTTCGCACAGCCGGGAAATCATTCCTGTGTGTACTATTTTTCTCTTTTCTAACCTGATTTGATATGCTATAATCCAGATACAGATCATCAATCAGGAGGGAACAAACATGAGCATGAAGGAAGCTATCATCCACGTTCTCAGCAACTACGCCAACTTCTCCGGGCGCGCACGGCGCAGCGAGTACTGGTATTTTGTGCTGTTCACCAGTCTGGCTGTGGGTGTGCTGGCCGGCCTGAGCACATTCTTTTTCGGTGAGAATTCCACCCACAATATTTTTACCGTCCTCAGTTCCCTGTTTTCCCTGGCAGTTTTCATCCCGAACCTTGCCGTCACCTGGAGGCGCCTGCATGACATCGGCAAGTCCGGCGCGAATTATCTCTGGGTTCTGCTTCCCGTGATCGGCGGAATCATGGTGCTGATCTGGACGCTGAAAGACAGCCAGCCCGGCGACAACCAGTACGGGCCGAATCCGAAGGAAACCTATTATTACTGAGCAAAAACAGCTGAGCAGGCAGGGCCGGTAACCGGCTCTGCCTTTTTTGACCGGCGCGATGTCAGGTGAAAACATAATAATTCATTAAATCGTGGGCTCTTCCCTTTTCAGTTCTCTCAGCAACTGGTATAATCGGGGCTGCAATCCGGTTTGACAAAGGAGAAATTCTGTTATGAAGAAACTTGCCTTGATATTCTGCATCTGTCTGATTCTGGCTGCCGGTCTCTTTGCCGTGCACGCGAAGGCCGAAGCGGAAACGGCAGCGGAAGCGGAGGATCCGGCCTGGGTGGCCGCTTACGGGCAGATTCTGGACGGATGGAAGGCGCAGATTGCGGAAGAACCCGCGGAATACAGCACCCCCGAGCTCTATTATCTGGTCTACGACATTGACAAGGACGGAACGCCGGAACTGATCGTCAAGACCGGAACCTGCGAAGCGGACTACCACGGGGCGCTCTACACTCTCCGGGACGGAAGCGCCGTTCAGGTCGGCGAGGAGTTTGGCCTCGGGCACAGCTCGTTTTACAGCGACCCCGGAGAAAACGGCATCATTCTGATGTGGGGACATATGGGCTATGCCTCGGCGGTGCGCATCTCGCTCTCCGACGGCTATACGGAAGAAACACTGTATGAAGACAACCTGAATCCGCGGCTGGAAGAAGACCCGGACGCCGATTATATCTATCCGGGCGATGTGATCCCCGGTTCGCTGTA
Organism: uncultured Oscillospiraceae bacterium; assembly: GCA_964495965.1. Classification (GTDB taxonomy): domain Bacteria; phylum Bacillota; class Clostridia; order Oscillospirales; family Oscillospiraceae; genus Limivicinus. The sequence goes on from CAZBXX010000022.1 coordinate 15,974, forward strand.
TCTGACGCTGTGCCGGGGAGATGTGACCCTGGCCCTGACACACTACGATGAGATCAACCGTTATCTCGACGGCACGCTGCCCGAGGCCGCGGAGCCGCAGTACCCGAATGAGGACGCTTCCTTCTTTGATCGGGTAATCGGCGGAGAGGGCGAAGTGCTTGCCGTAACGGCTGACGGCTTTGCAAACAGTCCGGGGCGCATCGGCTTCCGGGAGCTTCTGCGGAAAGACATTGCGGCGAACTATATGCAGGGCGACCTCAGCATCCTCTCCGCCACGCCGGGCGACCTGAACGGAGACGGGCAGCTGGAATGCTTCATCGCGGCGAGTGACGGCAGCAGCGAGGTCCGGATTATTCTCAGCGAGCAGGACGGCACCGTCTACGCCTATCTGATCAGCTATGCCGAGAGATACGGGCTGGAGGAAGACGGGAGCATTTTCTGCTCGTCCGAATACTATTCGTTCCGGTGCCGTCTGATCTTTGACGCGGATCAGGCCTTTCTGCTGTCCGTGCCGGCCTGAAGTGCTGTTTCCGGCCGGGCCGGCAGCCGGTAAACGAAAGCGAGGGGAAACGGATTGGAAATACCTGAAGACAGAAATGCCGTCATGGCAAGGCTGATTGCGGAAAAGGTCGCTGCGGAAGGCGGCAGAACCTTTTATGTCGGCGGTCTGGTGCGGGATCATATTCTCGGCAGGGACAGCAAGGACGTGGATATCGAAGTTCACGGGATTACGCCGGAGAAGCTGACCGCAATTCTCGAATCTCTGGGCGAGGTCACGAAAACCGGTCTGAGCTTCGGCGTGTTCGGCCTGAAGAAATATGAGATCGACATTGCCATGCCGAGGAAGGAGAAAGCCACCGGCCGCGGCCACAGGGATTTTGAGATTGACGTTGACCCGTTTATCGGATATGAAAAAGCTGCCATGCGCCGTGATTTTACCATGAACGCCATGATGGAAGACGTTCTGACGGGAGAGATTCTGGACTTCTTCGGCGGGCAGGAGGACATGAACCGGCATCTGATCCGGCATGTCAATGACGGCACGTATCAGGAGGATGCCTTAAGGGTGCTTCGCGCCGCGCAGTTTGCGGCACGGTTTCAGTTTGAAATCGCGGAGGAGACACGGGTGCTGTCCCGGACGATGAGTCTGGATGAGCTTGCTTCGGAGAGAATTCTGGGAGAACTGGACAAGGCGCTTCTGAAAGCGGAAAAACCGGGCATCTTCTTTGAGGAACTGCGGCGGATGGGGCAGCTGTCCCGGTGGTTCCCCGAGGTTGAAGCCCTGACCGGCGTTCCTCAGAGCCCCCTGCATCATCCGGAAGGAGACGTATGGACGCATACGATGATGGTGCTTGACGAAGCGGCGAAGCTGCGTGAGGAAGCAGAGTATCCCGAAGGGCTGATGATGTCCGCCCTCGTGCACGATTTCGGAAAAGCGGTTTCCACTGTCGTGGACGGCGGCAGGATCCGCGCTATTGGGCATGAAAAAACCGGGATTGCCCCGGCAAAACGGTTTCTGAGAAGAATCAGCGGCGAAAACAGACTGGAGCGCTACGTGCTCAACATGGTGGAACTCCACATGAAGCCGAACCGGATGGCGGCAGACGGGGCAGGCGTAAAATCCACTTCACGCATGTTTGATCAGTCGGTGTGCCCGGGGGATTTGCTGCTTCTGGCAAAGGCGGATCACTTTGGCAAGGGTGATGCCGAAGACTACAGCGCAACGGAAGCCTTCCTTCAGGAGCGCCTTTCCTGTTACCGGGAACTGATGTCCCGTCCCTTTGTCCAGGGCCGGGACCTGATGGAAGCGGGCGTCGAGCCGGGCGCGGATTTCGGTGACGCGCTGAAATATGCCCATAAAATGAGGATCGCCGGAGTCCCGAAGAAGGAGGCGCTGGCACAGACTCTGGCCTATATCCGGAAGCTGAGATCAGCGTAACAGGCGCAACCGCGATATTCTTTTTTACAGCTGCGCAGGGGCTTGAAATCCTGCCGAAAGGCTCTATAATAATGGAAGCCGGCCGTGAAATTCCACGGCAGCGCACCTGCGGGAGAATCCGCTGCCGGCATCGACCGAATCTGTTTTTCTCCGGGGAGGGAATGCTTTTGTACCGTCACCGTTTCCGGTCTGTCCGGCTGCGTTCTGTGCTGCCGGCTCTTCTGCTTTTTGCCGTGCTGCTTTCCGCCTTTCCGCTGTCAGGCTGCGGCGCCACCTCTGCCGCCGCGCCTGCCCCTTCAGCACCGCCGGCAGGGCAGGCTACCTCCTTAATCCAGGCGGAACCGGTTTCATCGCCCGCGCCGACACCGGAACGCACTCCTGAGCCGACACCGGAGCCCACGCCGGACCTCAGCCCGCTGCCGGAGAGCTGGTTTGACGATGCGGTCTTCTTCGGGGATTCCATTTCCGTCACCCTGGGCAAGTACGCCGACAGGACCGGAATCCTGGGCGACGCACTCTTCCTGTGCGAGTTTTCCTATTCGGTGCACAATGCCGTTTCCGGCAGGCTGAAGATCTGGTACCAGAACAAGCAGTATGCGCCGCAGGATGTTCTCCCCCTGACCGGTGCCGGCAAGGTGTTCACCATGTTGGGCGTCAACGACGTGGCCCTGCCGGGTGGGGTGGATAGGACCATGGAGTACTGGCGGCAGTACATTGCGAACATCCGTGAGAAAAACCCGGATATCCTGATCTTTATCGAATCCTGCCTGCCGGTCATGTACGAGTTCAGCGACCGGAATAACGACATCATCGACGACTATAACGAGCGGCTCCGGGAGCTGTGCGAGGAGACCGGCTGCATCTACGTGGATGTGGCACACTACCTGAAGGACAAGGACAACAAGCTCGCGCTGGAGTACTGCTCCGACTACGGTGAGCACATCACCTATGAAGGCGCCCGCGTCTGGGCGGAGCAGCTGCGAAATCCGGAAAACTACGCCGTCAATCCCAGAACACTGGAGGTTCCCTCTCATGACACACAAGACTGACCCACGTATTGCCTTCCGTAGCGTCCTGCGCACGCTGACGGTCTGGATGCTCCTGCTCTGCTCGCTGCTCTGCTGCGCCGGCTGCGGCGCATCTTCCGCGGCAAAGACGGCGGAGGCCCCCGCCGGGGTACCGGATCTGCAGGCCCTGTATGAGCAGATGCTGCAGACGGCGGATTTCCCGGAAATGTTCCTGCTCAGCCCGGAACGGGTGGCAAAGATCTACGGCATTGACCCGGCCGCCTGTCCCCAGGCTCTCTTCGCCACCGTGGAAAACGGCCTGCGCATAGACGAGATCTGGCTGGTAGAGGCGGAAACGGAAGAAGCCGCCGGGGAGATTGAGGAGATTGCCCTCGGCCGGGTGGAGCAGCTGAAGCGTGAGACCGAAAACTATCTCCCGGACCAGTTCGCCGTAGCGGAAAAAGCACGGGTGCTGCGTCAGGGGAAGATGGTGGCGCTGCTGGTTTCGCCGGAGGCGGAAGCCCTGGCAGCCATGCTGCAGGCAGGCTGAGGTCGCCGCTCCACGGAGAACCTTTGGCATAAGCGGAAACACAGACGCTGTCTGCTAAAAAACGAAAAAAGACCGCCCCGGGACAGAAGCTCTGACTCCTGTTTCGGGGCAGTCTGTTTTAAAAGATTCTCCGCTCAGCCCTTGACGGCGCCGGCGATAAAGCTTTCCTGAATCCGTCTGCTCAGGAAGACGTACAGAATCAGCGTCGGGAAGGTTGCGAGAACCAGTGCCGCGCCAATGGGTCCCCACTCGGTGGTATACTGGCCGGAGAGGGCCTGGACGCCCACCGGCAGGGTCTTCAGGGCGGTTTTGCTGATAAAGATGTTTGCGAACATCAGCTCATTCCAGCACTGCAGGAAGGTGTAGATGCCCACCGTGGCGGTGGCGGGCGTCATCAGCGGTACGATAATCCGGAAGAAGATCCCCCAGGTACTGCATCCGTCAATGCAGGCGGACTCGTCCAGTTCGAAGGGAATTTCGTTCATAAACCCGGTGCAGACCAGAATCGCCATGGCAAGGGAAAAGGCCGAATACGGAATGATCAGGGCCCAGTAGGTATTGAGCAGGTGGAGCCTTGAGAGCGTCACATACACCGGCACGATGGAAGCGTGGATGGGAATGGTCAGCCCCAGCAGAAAGAACCTGTTCATCAGCCTGCGCCGTTTCCAGATCAGCCTTGACAGGGCGAAGGTCGCCATCAAAGCCACGACCAGGGTAATCAGAATGGTGGACACGGCCACAATGGCGCTGTTGAGGAAGTACTTTGCCATGTGCCCGGTGTTCAGGGCGCTGGTGTAGTTGGACCAGAGCCAGTGCCTCGGAAGGCCGATGATGTTCTCACCGAAGATCTCTGCGTTGTTTTTCAGTGAGAAGGTGAACATCCAGTAGACCGGGAACAGGTTAATGAGCATCCACAGGAACAGGAAGGCGTAAGTGAAGACCTTGCTGCGTTTACCGGTATTTCTCATGTCAGTCCTCCCCCCTGAAAACAAGATTGATCAGCAGCGCAAAACCAAAGCACAGGACAATCAGCAGCACGGCAATGGTGCTGCCCATGCCGTAGCGGTTGCGCAGGAACAGCATGCTGATCATCAGGGTGCTGGGCACCTCGGTGGAATGGAGCGGGCCGCCGTTTGTGAGAACGTAAATCAGGTCGAAGGACTTCAGGGAGCCCGTCACCGCGAAAATGACGCTGATGCGGACAATCGGCTTAATGTACGGAAGGACAATATACCGGTTCACCTGCCGGTCGGTGGCGCCGTCCAGCATGGCCGCCTCCCGAAGCTCCTGAGGCACGCTTTTCACCCCGGCATACAGCAGCAGCATGTGATAGCCCACGTACTGCCACAGCGTCGGCACGAAAACTGCCCCAAGGGCGGTTTTTTTGTCGCCGAGCCAGATTTTCGCCCAGCTGTCCAGCCCGATGCTCCGCAGAAAAACGTTCAGAATGCCGTAGTCCGGATTATAGATCTTCAGCCACAGCTGACCGATAACGACGGTGGAAATCAGGACCGGCATAAAATAGACGGAAAGGAACATCCGCTCCCCCTTGATTTTCTTCCCAAGCGTCAGCGCCAGAGAGAGCGCAAGGGGCAGCTGCAGGAACACGGAGAGCGCCGCAAGAAGGAGGGAGTTGCGCAGGGCTTTCATAAAGCCGATGGCGTTACTGTTGAACAGCTCCCTGTAATTGGCGAGGCCGATGAAGGTCTTCGCGCCGATGCCGTTCCAGTCAAAAAAGCTGTAATAGAGAGACGCACCGATCGGAGCGATCAAAACGCCGCAGAAGAGGATCAGTGCCGGCAGCAGAAATACGAAAATATGCCATTTGTTGCTGTACTCTTTCTTCATCAATCACACCCCTTTAAACCGGATGAGGCGGGTTCCCGGTTCTCTGGAAAACCCGGGAACCCGCCTCTGATTATTTGCCTGGATTGGTTTCAATCCGGGTCCGGTGACTCCGGAAATCAGCCGATCGCTTCGGTCAGGCCGGAAACAAAGCCTTCGCCGTCAACTTCGCAGCCGTACACCAGGGAGACGTAGTCGAGATAGGTACCGGTGCGCTCGGCGTTCATGGCGGTGTCGCCGAACAGCGTCATACCGTCGGAGTTGGCCACGATGTCGGCAACAGCCGAGACCAGAGGCTTCACAGCGCTGGTGTCATAGTCGGGCGTCCAGGCGGGCAGGCCGGAGCCGGCGAGGTAACCGTAGTGGCAGATTTCCTTGCCGATTTCAAAGGCGGCCTGGGCAGCCAGCTCCGCATTGGGGGAGGAGGCGGTAACGGCGAGAGAGTCGGACGGGCCGCCGATAACCTGGCCGTAGGTGGCCTTGGAAGCATCCATCACGGGGAAGAGGCCGACTGCAGCATTGGCAACGCCGTCATTGACTTCGCCGCAGTTCCAGGAGCCGTTCTGATAGAAGGCGGTCTTGCCGGCGATGAAGTTGGCTTTCACTTCGTCATTGCCGAGAGCCATGCCGTTGGGATCGAAGTAACCCTTGTTGATCATTTCCTGGAAAGTGCTGACAGCCGTGGCGATGGCGGGATCGTTCCAGCTGCCGCTGCCGTCGAAGATGGCGTTCAGAGCTTCATAGCCGATGGTCTTCTGGATGATGGGCTCCAGATACTCGGTGACGCACCAGGTCTCCTTGCCGGCGCAGCCGAAGGGGACGATGCCTTTCGCGACGAGAGCATCGCAGCAGGCGGTCAGGTCTTCATAGGTCTGGGGAACAGAATCCCAGCCTGCCTCAGCCAGCAGATCCATATTGGCGAAGAGGGTAACGATGTTGTAGGTCAGAGGGATGGCGTAATGGTCTCCGCCGTAGGTGGAGTTGGAGAGCATCACTTCGGGCAGGTCACCGGCGAAATTCTTGTAGGTGTCATTGACGCAGTAGACACGGCCGGCATTTACGAAGTCGCCCAGGAAGGCGCCGGACCAGGTGAAGAAGATATCGGGCAGATCAGTGCCGGCACTCATGGCCGCCTTGATCTTGGTCTTGTAGGACTCATTCTCGAAGGCTTCCCACTCGATCTTCACATCGGGGTGCGCCGCCTCATATGCGGCAATGGCCTGTTCATAGGCCGGGCGGTTGGCGTCGCTCTCGGTCGCGATGCACCACATGGTCAGAACAGTCAGATCCGCAGCGGCGGGTGCGGCGTCAGCGGCAGGGGCGGTATCCGCAGCAGGTGCGGCGGCGGGGGAAGCGCTCTGTCCGCAGGCGGCCAGGCCAAGCGCCATGACCAGGACAAGGATCAGTGCAAGACTCTTTTTCATGTTTTTCCTCCTGTTTTAATATTTGTTTTTGTAGGGGTTTGCACTTGCTGATGTATCAAGATCTGACAGGTTCCCCGGCCGCTCTCTGCCCGATGAGGGTGGCCGCCGGAAGCCGCCAAAGTCTTTTCTGTTTATGGAGCCGAAAGTGAAACGGATACCGCCTTTCGGCCGGTCAGTTCCTCGGTGCGCGGATCCGGCGCGCCGAAGCCCGCGTAGAGGATCCAGTCGCCGCTGCCGGGAATGCGCTCTCCGGCGTCGTTGACCACGGTCAGAGCCTGTGCGTCAATTTCAACCGTGAACTCTTCTTCCTGTCCCGCCGCCAGCCGGATTCTCCGGAAACCGCAGAGGATCGGGTTGGGCGGCGCGAAGGGCGATGCTTCATCCTTCAGATACAGCTCAATGACCTCTTCGGCCTCAGCCGTTCCCTCATTGCGGACCCGGACCCTGGCCCGGCGGCAGTCGGCGCTGAGCGCTGTGACGGCAAACTGACTGTAAGTCAGGCCGTAGCCGAAGGGATAGAGCGGGGTGCCGCCGTAGTAGCGGTAGGTGCGGCCGGCCATGGAATAATCCGTAAAGGCGGGAAGCTCGTCCAGGGCTTCATTGCGGTAGAAGGTGACGGGAAGCTTCCCGGAGGGAGAGGCCTTCCCGAACAGCAGCTCCGCCACAGCCCTGCCTCCGCCGGCTCCGGGATACCAGGAGAGCAGAATCGCGTCCGCGCCCTCCTGCGCCGCCGAAAGGTCGATGGCGCTGCCTGCCATGAGGACCACCACGGTGGGCTTTCCCACTTCCAGCACCCGCTGCAGCAGCAGCCGCTGCGGCCAGGGCAGAAGCAGATCCCTCTTGTCGCCGGAGGTGTAGCTGTTGCCGGTGTCCCCTTCCTCCCCTTCCAGGGTTTCGTTCAGGCCCAGCACGAGGATGACCGTTTCGCTGTTTTTCGCGACGGCGACCGCCTCGGCAATCCGGTCGTTCTGAAGGGCGAGGGGTTCAACGCGGTCTTCGGCCAGGTGGCAGCCTTCGGAATACAGAACCCTGCACTGCCCGGCCGTCTCATCCTGAATGCCCTCCAGCACGGTGACATAGCGGGAGGACGTCCCGTGATAGTTGCCGATCAGGGCCTTCCGGCTGTCAGCGTTCGGCCCGATGACCCCGATGGTGCCGCAGGTTTGGGGATTGAGGGGCAGCAGCCCGTTGTTTTTCAGCAGCACGCAGGACTCCAGGGCCGCCCGGCGGGCCAGAGCAAGGTGCTCTTCACATTCAACCGCGGAATAGGGGATGCGGTCATACTCACTGCCCTCCTCTCCGAGGATGCCGAGGAGAAAACGGGTGCTAAACAGGCGCACCGCGGAGCGGGTAATGTCCTCCTCCGAAATCAACCCGGCATGGAAGGCGTCCATCACGTGCTGATAGGTGCAGCCGCAGTTCAGATCGCAGCCCGCCTTCAGCGCCAGAGTAACCGACTCCTTCGGGTTCTTTGTCACAGTGTGCTTTTCGTGGAAATCCCGAATGGCCCAGCAGTCCGAGACAAAGTGCCCTTCAAAGCCCCATTCACCCCGCAGCTTCTCCATCAGGAAGGAGCTGGCGCAGCAGGGCTCGCCGTTGGTGCGGTTGTAGGCGCCCATGACGCTTTCCACACCGGCGTTGCGGACCAGCGCCTCAAAGGCAGGGAGATACGTCTCCTCCAGATCCCTGGCGGAGGCCAGGGCGTTAAAGCTGTGCCGCAGTTCCTCCGGGCCGCTGTGCACGGCGAAGTGCTTGGCGCAGGCGGCGGTTTTCAGCGTGTCGCCCGTCCCCTGAAGGCCCCGCACAAAGGCGCAGCCCAGTCTCGCCGTCAGGTACGGATCCTCGCCATAGGTCTCATGGCCCCGCCCCCAGCGCGGATCCCGGAAAATGTTGATGTTCGGCGACCACATGGTCAGCCCGTG
>CAZBXX010000023.1:0-13411 GCA_964495965.1 uncultured Oscillospiraceae bacterium
TGTCCATCGCCACCTTGGCAAGGTACATGTTGGTGCCGATGCCGGCGGTGGCGGTGATGCGGGTTTCCCGCAGCACCTCTCTTATGAGGGACATGGCGAGCTCCCGGGCGTTCATCCGGTAGGTGCTGAGATAGCGCGTCACGTCCATGAAGCATTCGTCAATGGAGTATACGTGGATATCCTCCGGGGCGATGTATTTCTTGTAGATGGAGAAGATCTTCGTGCTGACCTCCTCGTAGTACAGCATTCTTGGCGGGGCCACGATGTACCCCAGCTCCAGCGAGGGGTCCGCCGCCAGCGCCTCCGCGTCAAAGGAGGACGAGGAGAAATGATAGTTCCCGTCCCCGTCCTTCGGCAGGACTCCCAGGGCCTTCGCCTTCTGGAAGCGCTCGGCGTTCACTTCCTTTACCCGCTGCACCACTTCAAAGAGCCGGGCCCGCCCGGAGATGCCGTAGGCCTTCAGGGAAGGGGAGACCGCGAGGCAGATGGTCTTCTCCGTCCGGGAGGAGTCCGCCACCACCAGGTTCGTGGTCAGGGGGTTCAGCCCCCGGTCCGCGGCCTCCGCCGAGGCGTAGTAGGACTTGAGGTCGATGGCCACATAGGTCCGTTCCATCACGCGCTCTCCGCGCTCTGGACAAACCAGCGCCCGAAGCGGCTGGGGTGCAGCTCCGTGGGCCGCTCGTAGTAGAGATAGCGCTCCTCGCCCTGGATGACGACGGTGTAGCGGTCGTCCCGCTTCCCGGGCCAGAGGTCCTTCACCGCGTCGATGCGGAAGGTTCTCCCGTCCTTCCAGGTGATGGCCCTGGGCTGCATGTACCCGGTGGCGTCGAAATCCGAATTCACTTTCACATAAGTTCTCATAACATCCTCGCAAACCTGAAGGCTGCCGCCCTCAGGGGAAGAAGTCCCGCAGAGACATCTGCAGCCCGGTGCAGATTTTATCGATGGTTTCCAGCTTCAGCTGCCCGTTCCGTTCCTCCACGCTCTTTAGGGTGTGGTAGGAGACCTTGCAGAGTACCGAGAGCTGGTACAGGCTCAGGCCCCGCTCCGCTGCGAGCTCCTTCACCCGGTCCATGGTTTCGATCATTCCGCCCCTCCTTCCGCCGCTTTCACGCCCGCAGCACCCGCCCGAAGATCCGGAAAGGAGTATAAGGGGAGATGACGATGGGACTGTACTTCGGAGAGTTGTAGGAGTGGAGCACCGGCTGCCGCCGCATGGCGCCGTAGCTGTCGGTGTAGAGCTCCCGCACGTCCTCCTCCGGAGGCTGCTCCCCGTAGACCTTGATGTACGCCTGGTTGTCGTAGCTGAAGATGCCCACTTCGCCCACGTTCAGCTGGCTGCAGCGCTGCACCCACACAATCTGCCCGTCGTGGAACACCGGCTCCATGCTGTCGCCGGAAACGCGGATGCCCAGCTCCGCCCCCTTCGGGATCTCCTGCGCGGGGACGCTCACCATCTCATAGGCCTCCGTATCGTCCAGCCAGTTGCCGGTGCCGGCGGCGGCGGGCATGTAGGCCACGGCCATTTCCCGGAACTGGATCACGGGCTTCGGCTTCTCCGCCGGCCTGTAGTTTCCGCTGCTCACGAGGTCCCTCCGGTATTCCTCCAGCTTCCTCAGGCCTTCCTGGTTCAGCTCCTGAGGGCAGTCGGCCCGGTAGCTTCCCAGACGGTCGTCCATCCCCAGCACCGCTGTCACTGCCAGAAACTGGTAAATGTTCGGCACGGTCTCTCCCGTCTCCCATTTGTTGACGGCGGCCTTGGTGAGGTTCACGCCGCAGGCTTTCAGGCCCTCCGTGAGCTTCCCCAGGTTCCAGTTCTTCGCGTTTCTCGCCTCGGCGATCCGGGCGCCGACGGCGTTCCGCTCCCGCTCTCCGGCGGCGTTGTATTTCGGATAAGTATGATTGGTCATGGTGGCGCCTTCCTTTCCTGTCCGGTGCTGCCTTTTTCATTACGGGTACGAGTTTAACACAGGGGAAAACACTTGTCAATATAGTTTTACTACGCAAATGCGGACTTGTGTATCGTATCACGATATGATATTCTTCGGGCAGATCGGGCGGCAGAGGCCGTCATTCAGCTGAGGAGGGGAGACCGTGCCGGGATATCTGTCAAAAGCCGAGCTGGAAAAGATCGCCGACCGGGTCTTCCGGGCCTATCTGGCCCTGCCGGAGGTCCGCTCATCCGGCCGGGTTCTGCGGGTGGTGCCGGAGCTTCTTCTCGATGGTCTGCTGGGCCTTTCCGTGGAGTACCGGCAGCTTTCCGTTGACGGCAGCGTTCTCGGCATGACTTCCTATGAGGAGGTGGGTGTGGAGCTCCCCGGGTCCGGGGAGGATCTGTTTTTCATGGACGGGGAGACGGTTCTCATTGAGACCTTTCTTCTGGATCCCTCCCAGACCGGCCGGCGGAACTTCACCATACTGCACGAGGGCTGCCATCATGTGCTGAAGCGCCTCTTTCCCCGGGACTACGGCGCGGGCCCCTCGGCCCGGCGGGTTCTCCGCTACCGGGGCCTTTCCAACAGCGCCTCCCGGGAGGAGTGGCAGGTGGACCGCCTCACGGCCTCCGTCCTGATGCCCCGGGCCCTTGTGGAGCAGGCCATGTTTCTCACGGGCCAGGAGGGGAGGATCGGGATGCTGAACGCCCTCTGGCGTCCCCGGGAGTATAAGCGCTTCTGCGATATGTGTGTCCTGCTCGGCGTCTCCCGCCAGGCTCTCAGCATCCGCATGAAGGAGCTGGGCCTTCTGGGCGAGAGCTACCTCGGCCGCCCCAACGCGATTCTGGATGTGATGATGGAGGATGATGAAATTGTATGAAAGAAACAAAGGGCTCCGGGTGTCGAAAAAATGCCCGAACTGCGGCTGGCGGGTCCTGGACAAGGTTACCCCGACAACCGGCGTGATTGAACTGAAGTGCCCGAAATGCGCAAAACTGGTAATGGTTGATCTATCCTACCGGCGCGTGCAAACCAATACCGCTTTAAGATACAGACTGGCAAGCAGCTTCTGATCCAAAGCACAAGTACCGACGTACCGAGCAACGGGTCCGTGGCCTGATTCAGGCCCAACGAGTCACCAAATAGCCGGACATCGGAGTCATGGGATGTTTCTGTCCCGTGGCCCTGATGTCCGGCTTTTTTATTTATAAACTCTCCGCTTCCTGCGGCAGGCCGCTCCTGCCGACCCTACGGGTTCCGGAGAACACAAATTCATAAAACGGCAGCGCTTAGGGTGCGCTGACCAAAACCAAGACGGAGGTGTCTTGATGGTCAGCTGCACCCTTTTTCCATTGGGGTACCTCCGCAAATTTTTTGGAGGTAAAACAATGGAACTCAAAGCAATCTACAAAGAAATCGGCAAAACCCTGGCCCCTGTTGAAATCGAGAGCGAGGAGGCCATGAGGGATTTCGGCATCACGAAAAAGGATCTGGTGCCCCTCACGGTTGGGCTCAAGCATATTATGATCTACCCCTATCCGGCTCCGGAAGAGGTCTGCCGGGAAATGCTTAAGGAGCTCAAAAACCGGTACAAGCAGGAGGCCTACAGAGAACGCTGCCTGATCTGCGATGAGAAAGGTCAGCAGAGGATCTGCCCGGAAAAGTACTCCTGTGCCACCTGCCCGGTTGCCCGGGAGGAGAGACGCCCCCGCCATGTCAGCCTGGAGGCCCTCGAGGAGGAAGGCCTGGAGATGGAGGCTCAGGACACAGATGTGCTGGAATCGGTGGAACTTGACCTGTTCCTGGAAGGCCTGCAACAGTATAATCCCCAGTATGCCAGGATCGTCGCCCTGAAGAAGGAGGGGTACACGGAGGCGGAGATCGGCAGGTTCCTGCAGCTTCCGCGCCATACCGTCATGTATTCCTGGAAGCGGATCCGGGAACTCGCCGCCGGCTACTTCGGCAGCTTCGGCAAGAGCGTTTTTAATTGAGAAAGGGCAGAAGGAGGAGCGGTACCGCTCCTCTTTTCCCGGTATTCAGTTCAGATAATCCCTCAGCAGCTCCATGCATTCCGGGCGCCGCAGTTTCCGGATGGCCTTCATTTCGATCTGCCGGATCCATTCTCTGCTGTAGCCGAGATGAATGCCGGTCTCCTCCAGAGTTCTTGGCGCACTGCCGTTCAGCCCGTATCGCACGACCAGGACGTCCCGTTCCAGCGGCGTGAGGGTCTCCAGCACTTTCCGGATCTGGGTTTTCAGGTCATTGGCCTCTGCCAGCTCCGCCGGGTCGCGGGCGTTTTCCGGGTCACAGTAGCTTTCCAGCAGGTTTTCCCGGCCCTGTGGGGTCGGCGCATCCAGACTGAAGGACTTCTGCGCGTATCTGCGCAGTTCCAGCACGCTCCCGCCTGTCATGCCCAGCGCTTCCCCGAGTTCCTCCGCGTCCGGCTCCCGGCCGAGCTTCATGGTAAGTTCCTGTTCCGTGCGGAACATCCTGTTGATGATGCGGATCCTGTATTCCGGGATCCGCACATCCTGCCCCTGCTGCAGTACCGCGCGGGAGATGGCCTGCCGGATCCACCAGACCGCATAGGTGGAAAAGCGGTAGCCCAGCGTATGGTCATATTTTTCCACGGCCCGCATCAGGCCGATGCAGCCTTCCTGAATGAGATCGTCCAGCGGGAGCCCGCTCCACAGATAGTGTTTGGCAAAGGCGATCACAAGGCGGAGATTGGATTCAATCAGTTTCTGCCTGGCCCCTTCGTCTCCCGCGTCCTTTGCCCGGGCCAGCGCGGCAACCTCCTCATCGGTGAGGAGGGGGTGCTCCCCTACTTCCTGAAAAAAGCGGCCCAGCGCATCGCTGACAGGCGCTTCCTCCTCTTTCAGCGCCTCAGCCAGTTCCTCTTCCGTCAGCTCCTCCAGATTGCGCAGTTCTTCCGGCGTGGGTTCCTGTTCCTCCTGCAGTGCCGGAGTATTTCGTTCAGACATCCTGTCTTCCTCCTTCCTATTCCTTCCGGTACGTCCTGCAGGTGTAACCGTCCGCCCGGAGCTTGAGGCCCGGGAGCCACTCCGCCTCCCGGCCCATGAGCCGGCATACCGTTTCCACATCGTCCGTCTCGATAATCACCTCGTCATGCACATGCCCGACAATGGGGTAGTGCCAGAGCCGTCTCATCGCCTCCGCAAGCAGGTCCCGGCTCACGGCCTGGGTGATGTTTTCCACCAGCTTCGGCCCGTAGGTTTCAAGCCTTGCCCAGTGCTTCGTGCTGTCCAGGCCGTCATAGGTAATGACCTTGCTGCCGTAGCTTCCTTCTTCGATTTTTGGGTGCAGGTAACTGAGCTCCCGCCCGGAGGGGAGCGCGATGCGCAGCATCCCGCCCCGGTACTCAAAACACAGCCTCCCGACGATGGCGGTCTCCCGGAGGGAGATGGCCTGCTTTGCCGCCCGGTCCACGTCCCACCAGAATTTTACGATCTTCGGGTTCGCTTCCCGCCATGCGCTGACCAGTTCGTCCAGCTCCTCTTCCTTTACGCCCAGCTCCAGGGCGCCCATGCTCCTGAGAGCGCCGGTTCCGCCGCCGTAGCCCAGCGCCAGCTCCGCGATCTTGCCCTTCTGCCGCAGATGCCCGTTCACGCCGTGCTTTTCCACCGGGACACCGAACATTCTGGAGGCGCTGGCGCAGTAGATGTCTCCGCCCTCCTCGAAGACCTTCTTCCGCCATTTCTCCCCGGCCAGATGCGCCAGCACTCTGGCCTCAATGGCGGAGAAGTCCGCCACGGTGAAAACTCTCCTGCTGTCATTGCGAACCATCGCGCACGATGGTGTGGCAATCCGTTCTCCCGGCACAAAGGCTGTTCTGACCAGTTCTGAGAGTACAGCCGGCACTTCGCCGTAGAGGAGGGCCACCGTCTCCTCGTCTCCGGTCTTCACAAGCGCTCTTGCCACGTCCAGATCCGGGAGCTTGTTCTGGGGCAGGTTCTGCAGCTGGATGAGCCTTCCGGCCCAGCGCCCGCTTCTCGGCGCCCCGTAGAACTGGAACATGCCCCGGCAGCGTCCGTCCTTGCAGACGGAGTTCAGCATGGCCTCGTATTTCCGCACGCTGCTCTTCGCCGCCTGCAGCCGCAGAGCGAGAACCTCCTGCACCAGTGGGTCCTCCGTTTCCTTCATCAGGGCTCTGGCCTCTTTTTTGCCGAGGCTTTCCACCGTCACGCCCCGGCTCTCCAGCCAGCCCTTCAGCTGCGCAACAGAGTTGGGGTTTTCCAGTCCCGTCAGGTCCTTCATGCACCGGGTCAGTTTCGCCCGGGCGCTTTCGTCCATTGCGACCGCTTTCCGAACGTATTCGCGGTCGATTTGGATGCCCCGGTCGTTAATCTCCTGATCCAGCCAGTATTCCTCCCAGACCCGGTCGGGCACAGGGTAGTCCTTCAGCTTCTGCTGGATCTGCATCTCGGCTTCCACGTCCCGCTTGTTGTAGGCCTTGAACAGGTCCCACTCCAGCGGCGCGTCCGCCGGCAGAACAAAACGTCCCTCCGCAAAAAGCGTCTGCTGCCCGTCATGCCCTCCATCCTCCGTTCCTGTCATTGCACTCTCTGTGTCATTGCGAGCCAGCGCCGCAGCGCTGGTGTGGCAATCCGTTTTCTCCCTCTTCGGCACGCAGAACTTCCGGATCAGCTCTTTCCCCTCACTGAGCTTCTGCTTCTCCAGGCCCAGTACTGCGCCGATCAGGCCCAGGCCCAGAGGCAGGCCGTTGTACGCGCCCAGGACCATGCTGCACTTCCAGCCCACAGGGTCGAGATAGGGGAGTCCGTGATAGCCCTCCACCAGTTCCGGCCGGATCCGTTTCAGCCATTCGCTCAGGCAGACGCGCTCAAAGCTCGCGTTGTACGCCCATTTGGTGACGCCGCCGTCCGCCAGCGCATTCAGGATCTCCTCCGGCGGGAGTTCCCCGTTTGCCGCGTCATAGACCGTGACAGGCCCTCCGTCCACGCTGACGCCGAAGAGCAGGACGTCAAAGTCCCCGTCCTCCGCATAGCGGTAAACACCGCACTTGGCGATGTCCGCTCCGCTCCGGGTTTCAATATCAATGCTAAGATTTTTCATCAGTATTCTTCTTTCCCTCGTTCCTCGGAAAAGAGCCCAACGAAGTGGGTCTTTTTCGAAAGGGGACGAGCAGCGTAGTGACCGAGCTTTCGAGTTTACTCGGAAGCGAGTGGATACGGAGCTTGTGAGGACGTCACCCACCCAAATCTCTTCCCGTTCCGGATCCGGTTGATGGTGCACGGGTGCACCCCGAAGATCCGGGCCAGTTCCCGGTCCGTATACCCGCAGTAGAATCCGAAGCGGATTCCCTCCACGTCTGCCAGACTGAGTTTCTTCATCCGTTTCCCCTGGTAGTAGACGTCCCGCTGATTCTCAAGCGGCGTCCCGTAACGCAGGTTTTCCGGACGGTTGTCTCCGGGGTCTCCGTTGTTGTGCAGCACCAGCAGTCCCTCCGGACAGGGCCCCAGAAAGGTTGCAGCCACCAGACGGTGAGTCTGGCAGGTTGTTCCGTGTTTTGTGTCAAATGCCAGATGTCCGGTGGAATCTCTCGGCCTCAGCCGGATCACCCGGCCTTTCTGAAACCTTCGGTGCATCCCATTCGGTCCGTTCACCGGGATGTACCGGCTCAGGCTCCGGATCCTCCCCAGGCTGCTGGCCTGGTACTGTCCCTCCATCCCGGGGATGTCTTTCCATATTTCAGTGTTCATTATTTTCCCCCGTATTCCGGTTGAACTCCTTCAAGAAATGATCACCTGATATCTTGCAATCTGCTGGCAAATGTAGTACAATTGCAAAAAAAGGAGGCGATCTTATGGCGAAAGTTGCAACTGTCAGCGCACGTGTTGATACAGAGGTCAAGGCACAGGCGGAGGAGATTCTTCAGGATCTTGGCCTGCCGGTTTCTGTTGTCATCAACGCCCTGTATCACCAGATTATTTATACCAACGGGATTCCCTTTAACCTGACGCTCCCGCGCGCGCCGCGTACCGCCGATGCCATGACCGGCGAAGAAGTGAGTGCCATGCTTCAGCACAGCTATGCACAGTCCGTTGCCGGGAAGGCCCGTCCGTTTGATGAGTTATTTGACGAACTGGAAGGGAGCGCCCGTTAAGTGAAGACTTACACAGTCCTCATGACGCAGGATGCGGAGGCGGACGTCCGTTCCATTCGGGATTATTTCCTCAATGATATGCAGTCTCCCGCCACCGCGGCGATGCATCTCCGGGCAATCCGGGAGGAAGTCGCGTCCCTGAGGGATCTGCCGCTGCGTTACCAGCTGTTGGAAGAAGAACCCTGGCATTCTCGCGGTATCCGTTCCACCCTGGCCCGTAAGTATCTGATTTATTACCGTGTCGATGAAGAGAAGAGCACGGTATATGTGTTGAACGTGGTGCTTGCCTCCCGCAATCAGTTGAAGATTCTGGAAGGAATGAACCTGTAAAATAATTGATCGCTCAGACCACCCCGGCCATTGCGGCCGGGGCTTTTCTTATATGCCGGCAGCTCCTGTCTCCTGAAGGAGGCACTGTCCATATCTGCCGGCCCGGTCATCAGCTCAGGAAGTCGTCCTCGTCATCATCCAGTCCGGCGAAGTCGTCCTCCGCACGGCTGAAGCCTCCGAGAGGCGTGCCGTCCTTCAGCTTTTTCAGGTGGTTCAGGCCGCAGCCGATACCGCGGTTTCCGTTGGTGTTGTAGGCGAAGAAGTTGATGCTCGCCCTCCCGATAATCCCGCTGTAAAGCTCATGCGGGTCGATGATCTCCTGAAGATTCGCATCCACCACGCCGGGCTTGTTGGCGCTGCTGGCGTTGACGAAGTAAGCATTCTTGTATGCGGGGTCATCCGGGCGTTCCCTGTCGCCGTCCCGCAGGGGAGTGCGGATCTGATCCAGCGGGGGCACGGTTTTCGAGCTGCCCTTCAGCTTGCTCTCACCCTCCTGGTACGCGGCTCGGATGGCGTCCCTGATCTTCTGGATCGTGACGGTGTCGCTCTTCGGGATGATGAGGCTCACACTGTATTTCGGCGTTCCTCCGCCCAGCGGGGTCTTCGGTTCCAGAACCGTCAGGTAAGAAAAGATGGTGTTGGGTCCGGTAATTACTTTCGTATTAGGCATTTTCTATTCCTCCAATTTCATTTGTCATTCCGAACCAGTGACCGCCGTCACTGGTGTGGGAATCCGTTGTCTTCGTCTTCATATTCTTTAAAGTCTGTTTTTGCCGCGCTCCATGCAGGGCGCTTGTCACTCTCCGGTACCAGGACCGGTTTCCCGGGCGGCTTAAACACATAGGCGCCCAGCAGTTCTTCAAAACGTTTCTTTCCCAGCTGCTTCGTCATCTGCGTGATGCCCAGCAGCTTTTTTTCATAGGGGTCATAGCCCGCCGCGGTGACGAGCTCCGCCACCTTCCGCTCCTCGCGGAACCTCCGGATGCTCCGCCCTTCCGCCAGCTTCCAGCCGGGAAACTCCGTTCCCTTCAGGGCCTGCTTCAGGGCGTAGTGCTTCACGTCCTCCGCCCAGGTGAGCAGGGTTTCCACCCTGGGGAGCAGGGCAGCGATTTCCTCCGGGCTCAGCTTTGCCGGTTCCTTCAGTTCCTCTCTGGCCAGCTCCAGGGCGTACTCCGCCCGCTTCCGGCAGCTGGCTTTCACTTTGCAGAATCGGCAGTGCTCCCCGGCCTTGAAGTCCCCGTTCCCGTCATAGGCGAGGGCCGCTGCCGGCCTCAGGACCGTCTCCGCCCAGTCCAGGAGCTCCTTCACACTGAGCTCCCAGGTGTCCACATTCTCCCGCCTCGGCTGGTAGATGCTGAGCCTGACGCGGGAAATCTCATAGAGATCCCCGAAGGTGTCCAGGGCGCCCAGTGCGTAGCACATGAGCTGGCTGTTCCATTCGGCTTTCACCAGCACGCCCAGTCCGTACTTCAGGTCAATGATGTGCAGCACGCCGTCCGCAACAATGACGCAGTCTCCGGTGCCGAACCCGTGCTCCACCCATTTCGAGAAGTCCAGTGTCTGCTCCACGCAGACCATGGGGTCAGAGAGCCCGGCGATCTGCTCCATCACGAAGTCCCTGTAGCCTTCCGCCGCCTCCTGCATCTCCCCGTCGTAGAAGCTCAGATCCTCCGTGGGATCCTCGCAGGGGAGCCCCAGAGCCTGCTCCAGCAGGTACTGCGCCAGAGTATGGGCGCAGGTTCCCTGCATCGCGTACTCGCTGCCCTGGTCCTCCTCCTCGGCGCAGAGCTTCGCCGACGGCGGGCACTCCAGCCAGCGGTGGCTGGCCGAGGCACTCAAATAGGCGTGCTTTGGCATCCCAGTCCCTCTGCTTCTTCCACCAGCGCCCCGAAAACAAGGGGGTCGCTGATTTCCGTCAGCTTCGCATAGCCGTGCTTTGTCAGCAGGGCTTTCACCTCCGCCCGGTATCCGTCTCTGGATTTCCGGCTCAGCAGCTTCCTTGCCTCTTCCAGCGTGGCGCTCCGTTTCGGGTTCGGGGTCTCGGCCGGCGCTTCTTCCTCCTTCATTTCAGAAGGAATCACGCTGTCGTCTTCGACCGGTTCCTGTCTGCCCCTCTGTCCGCTGGCGCGTTCGATCAGGCAGAGCAGCGCCTCCAGATCGTTCAGGGCCTCCCGCCAGGCGGCGATCATCCTGTTTCCCTGTGTCAGCAGGTCGCTCAGCCCGATGGCGGTTTCATTCATCACGCTCATTTTTGTTCTCCTTTCCCGGGGCTGTTCACCCTCGTCTGCAGCCGTCGGTGATTTGTCCCCTCACTACCTATCTCCGACCAGAAGACCGTTTTGCACAAAAATTATTTCGGAAACTTTTTTTGTGCATTTTGGGGTGCTGGTCGGAGATAGGTATTGGAAGGACTTTTTGTTCCGGTCCTGAGCTTTCTTCCCCGCGCGTTCCTTTTTTCCACGTCAGGCGCGGGAGGGAAGCAGCGTGTCCTCCGGTGCAGCGCCCGGGGTGCAGCGGAGTGACACTCCAGAACAGGACTTTTCCTGTAGAGAATTTCTGAAAGAAAAAACCTTATGGAAAAATGCTGTTTCCGAGGAACAACCCATTACATCCGCCGCAGCTGCGGCGAGCAAAGGAGAACAACATGCACTTCACCCTCTACACCGCCGGTTGCACCGGCGACCGCAAGAACTGCCTGTATCCCAATCAGGCGGAAATCTCATCTGCGGAGGACCTTGCCGCCGCCGCGGCCTTCGACCACGTTGCCGCTTCCTACGCCGGCAGTTACCGCAGCGTCCAGAACTTCCTCTCATCGGACGTCATCATCATGGACGTGGACAATGACGCCTCCGATGACCCGTCCTCCTGGTTCAGCCCGGAGGATCTGGAGCAGGAATTCTCCGACCTCAGCTACGCCATCGTCCCGTCCAGAAACCATCAAAAAGAAAAGGCGGGCAAATCCGCCCGCCCGAGATTCCATGTGTATTTCCCCGTTGCACCCTGCAAAGACGCCACCGCCTACACCGCCCTCAAGCGGGAGATCCAGCGCCAGTATCCCTTCTTTGACCCGAACTGCCTGGATTCCGGAAGGTTCATTTTCGGCTGCCCTGTGAGTGCCGTGGTGTTCCACGACGGCCCCGCCACCGTGGACGCCGCCCTGGCGGCGCTTGCCTCCAGGAGCTCAGATTCGATTCAGGAGGGGAGACGGAACGCGACCCTCTCCCGTATTGCCGGCAGGCTCGTGAAGCGCTACGGCGTTACGGAAGCTTCCTACGGGATGTTCCTGGAGCAGGCGGAGCGCTGCACGCCGCCCCTCTCGGAGTCGGAGCTCGCCGCCATCTGGTCCAGCGCCCGGCGCTTCGCCGCGAAGGTCCAGGCCCAGCCCGGGTACATTCCCCCGGAGGAGTTCGGCCCATCCGCACAGGCGGCCCTCCGTCCCACGGACTATACGGATATCGGGCAGGCAAAGGTCCTGTGCATGGATCTGGCCGGAGAGCTGGCCTACACCACCGGCATGGGCTTCCTCTGCTACAACGGCCGCTACTGGGAGGAGTCCGACGTCAAGGCCGACGGTCTCGCCATGCGCTTCCTGGACCGCCAGCTGGAGGACGCCCAGGCGAACCTCTCCGCCACCCGCAGCGCCCTTCTCGCTTCCGGCATGCCGGAGGAACTGGTCCAGGCCGGCGGCCGCAGCCTCGAAAAGGCGGTCACCCTCGACCAGCGCCCCCTGTATACCGCGTATCTTTCCGCCCTGGAGTACACAAAGTTTGTGCTGCAGCGCCGGAACATGAAGTATGTGAAGTCCGCGCTGGACGCGGCAAAGCCCATGCTGGAGCTGGCCCCCACCGACTTTGATACCGATGAGAATCTTCTCAACTGCCCGGACGGCACCTGGAATCTCCGGACCGGCGAGCGCCATGACCACGATCCCTCCGACTGCCTGACCCGTATGACCGCCTTCGCCCCCGGGGAAGAGGGGAGCGATCTCTGGCTCTCCGCCCTGAACACCTTCTTTCAGAATGATCAGGAGCTCATCCGCTATGTGCAGCAGATTGTCGGCCTCGCCGCCATCGGCGCTGTGTATCAGGAGGCCATGGTCATCGCCTACGGCGACGGCTCCAACGGCAAGAGCACCTTCTGGAACACCGTCTCCGCCGCCATGGGGTCCTACTCCGGCGTCATCTCCGCCGATGCCCTGACCGTGGGCTGCAGGCGGAACGTCCGTCCGGAACTGGCCGAAGTGATGCACAAGCGCCTCCTGATTGCCTCCGAGCTGGAGGAGGGAACCCGCCTCTCCACTTCCATCGTGAAGCAGCTCTGTTCAACGGATGAGATTTCTGCCGAAAAGAAATACCGGGATCCCTTCAAGTTCCGCCCGACCCACACGCTGGTGCTGTACACCAACCATCTGCCAAGGGTCGGCGCTTCCGACCGGGGCATCTGGCGCAGGCTCATCGTCATTCCCTTTAACGCAACCATTACCGGCATGTCCGACATCAAAAACTACTCCAGGTACCTCCTGGAGCATGCGGGTCCCGCCATCATGAAGTGGATCATTGACGGCGCCCGTTCCGTGATTGCCGCGGACTATGTCCCCGCGGTGCCTCCCTGCGTGCAGGAAGCCGTCGCCGCCTACCGGGGGGAGAACGACTGGCTCTCCCACTTCCTGGAAGACTGCTGTGAAGTGGACGACGCCTTTCGGGAAAAGTCCGGGGAACTCTACTCCGCCTACCGCGCCTACTGCGCCCGGAGCGGGGAATACGCCCGCTCCACCACGGATTTCTACCGGGCCATCGAACAGCGCGGCTTCCTCCGCCACCGCCTGAAGCAGGGGAGCTTCGTCTACGGTCTGCGTCTCGCCCGGGAGGAAGACCTGTCCCTGTAACCCCATGCATGTCATAGCGAGCCATCCTGCCGGTACATTTCTGCTTCTGTCATTGCGAACCATCCTGCCGGTACATTTCTGCTTCTGTCATTGCGAACCATCCTGCCGGTACAT
>CAZBXX010000023.1:13511-24468 GCA_964495965.1 uncultured Oscillospiraceae bacterium
TTCTGCTTCTGTCATTGCGAACCAGTGACCGATGTCACTGGTGTGGCAATCCGTACCCCCGTCTCATCACGCCTCCGGCGTGTTCCGGTTTCGCGCCTGTCGGTCACGTTCCGTGCCCTCGGGTCGCCTCACCGGCTCAGTAAATCATCTCTGTCATTGCCTGTCGCTTCATGTCATTGCGAACCGTCGCGCACGACGGTGTGGCAATCCGTACCTATAAGGAGGACAAGTCTCATGCTCGAACGTTTCATAGAACAGAAATTTCGTAAAGCGGTTGTTGCCGTCGGCGGCATGTGCCCCAAGTTTGTAAGCCCCGGCATGGACGGCATGCCGGACCGTCTCGTCCTGCTCCCCGGAGGCAGGATCGCCTTCGTGGAGCTCAAGGCCCCGGGGGAGGTACCCCGCCCGCTCCAGCTGCACCGGCATCAGCAGCTGCGCAATCTGGGCTTCTCCGTTTTCGTCATAGATGACCCGGAGCAGATCCCCCGGATGCTGGATATGCTGTTCAACCGCCAGCGCCGTCCGCCGCTGGATCCGAAACCGCCAAATATGGATTGAGCAGCGTAAAAAAGCAGCCTTCCCGCGGCTTCCGCGGCGGTGACTGCTATGATAAACAATGTTATGTCAACCACGTCCTCACAAGCTGCGCATCCATTCGCTTCACTCGCGGGCTCATAAAGCTCAGTCGCTCCGCTGCTCGTCCTTCTTCCCAAAGAACCCGCTGCGCTGGGCTTCTTTGGGAGCCCTGAAAGGAAACAGACGAATATGGAATTCGTACCCCACGCTTATCAGTCTTATGCCATTGACTTTATCCTCTCGCATCCCGTCTCCGCCGTCTTCCTGGATATGGGCCTCGGTAAAACGGTCATCACCCTGACGGCTATAGAGAAGCTGATGCACGACCGCTTTGAGGTTTCAAAGGTGCTGGTCATCGCCCCGCTGCGTGTGGCGGCGATCACCTGGCCCAATGAGCTGAAGCAGTGGGATCACCTCTCGTCCCTGACCTATGCTGTCGCCACTGGCACAGAGAGGGAGCGCCGTGCCGCCGTCCTTCAGGACGCGGATATTACCATCATCAACCGGGAGAACCTGCCCTGGCTGGTCCTCTCCGGCCTGCCCCTTCGATACGATATGGTCGTGATCGATGAGCTGTCATCCTTCAAGAACCCGGGCACCCAGCGCTTTAAGGCCTTTATGAAGCTCCGCCCGAAGGTCTCCCGTGTGGTCGGCCTCACCGGCACCCCAACCTCCAACGGTCTCATGGACCTCTACGCGGAGTACCGCTGCCTGGATATGGGCCAGCGTCTCGGCCGGTTCATCGGCAGGTACCGTGAGGCCTTCTTCACCCCCGACCGCCGCAACGGGAATATCGTTTATTCGTATAAGCCCCGCCCCGGTGCGGAAGAACAGATCTACGACAGAATCCGCGATATCACCGTATCCATGAAGGCCATGGACCACCTGAAGATGCCGGAGCTGGTTTCCAACCGTTACCCCGTCCGTCTTTCAGCTAAGGAGCGTGCCCGGTACAAAACCCTCTGCAATGATCTTGTGCTGAGCCTTAAAAAGTCTGTCATTGCGAGCCAGTCCGCAGACTGGCGTGGCAATCCGTCCTCACTTATCACCGCAGCGAATGCGGCTTCACTCAGTACCAAGCTCTGCCAGCTGGCCAACGGCTGCGTCTACACCGATGAGGGCAACGCAGTGCCGTTCCATTCCCGCAAGCTGGACGCGCTGGAGGACCTTCTGGAGTCCGCCACCTCTCCCGTCCTGGTCTGCTACTGGTTCCGGCATGACCTCACCCGCATCCGGGAGCGCCTGACCTCCCTCGGCATCCGCTTTGCCGAGCTCACCACTCCCGCCGCCATCAGCGCCTGGAACAGGGGAGAGCTGCAGGTGGGCCTCGTCCACCCGGCTTCCGCCGGCCACGGCCTGAACCTCCAGCAGGGCGGGAACCATATCATCTGGTACGGCCTCACATGGTCGTTGGAACTCTATGAGCAGGTTAACGCCCGCCTCTGGCGCCAGGGCCAGCAGTCTGAAACAGTTGTGATTACCCATATCGTAACCGAGGGCACCATTGACGAGCGCATCCTCCTGGCCCTCCGTGCAAAGTCCAGAACCCAGGAGGCGCTCATTGCCGCCGTCAAGGCTTCGCTGCCGCCCAATGAAACAGAAAGGAGTCCCCATGTATTTACTTGACACCGACTATATTCCCGATCAGAACACCTTCCGCGGCCGTCCGCAGAAACCGTATCTGCTCCTGCAGGACTTTCTCCGGCAGAACCGGAATATCATGCAGGTGTGTTTCACCCGCTATGAGTACAAGGATGCCGCCAGCTGCCGCTCGACCCTGGCAAAAGCCATTCGGTATTACCACCTGGAGAAGCAGGTCGCCGTCCGTGTCTCGGGCACGAAGGTTTACCTCATGAAGCTCCCTCCGGAGGAGGCAAGACCATGACCGCAAAGGAAGAGCTTCTCCGTGACCTGCGCAACCTCAGCCTGGACCGCAAGGCGGTCCGCCTGATGCAGGAGGACATTGCCCGTATCACGGAGGATGAAAAACAAAAAGAGCTCCCCGCCCTGCAGCGGGAAGCCCTGGAAAAAGAACGGTTGAGATTACACGCAGGTATGAGCGCAACCCTGCATCATATCGGCCGGATCGAGCGCCTCCTGTCTTACCTTCCTGAGAAGGAGCAGAAGGTGCTGTACGAAACCCTGATTGAACCCCACCCCGGCGCGGTCGGTGATCTGGCTGCGGAGTTTCACTGCGAACTCTCCACGGTGTACCGTCTCCGTGGCCGCGCCCTGAACATGCTCATCCGCCTGCGCTACGGCGCGGGGGAGTGAAGAAATACACTTTACAACAGGAGCGTAATATGGACGCAAACAACATCCCAGTCTGGGAAAAGTACACGCTTACCATCGAAGAAGCGGCACAGTATTTTCAGATCGGCGAAAACAAGCTTCGCCGCCTGCTGGACGAACATCCCGATGAAAACTTCATCCTCCGCAACGGGAACCGCAGGCAGATCAAGCGACGCTGCTTCGAACAATATATTGATCGCTGCACCGTAATTTAGTCATATATCCTGTATCTTTATCTTGCAAAGGGTCCGACGTTATGGTAAAATCATACGTCTGGTTCCTTTTCGTTTCGGTGTAGCGGAAAGGAGACAATCATGGCAGAAAAAAGAAGAGATTCCAAAGGTCGCGTTTTGAGAGTTGGGGAGGTGCAGAGAACAGACGGTAAGTACATGTACCGTTACACAGACGCCGAGGGAAAACGACAGACGGTTTACAGCTGGAAGCTGGTGGAAACAGACCGCCTCCCGGCGGACAAGAGGGACGGCCCCGCGCTCCGCACCCTGATACAGCAGATCAACAGTGATCTGGCGGACGGGATCCGCCCGCTTGATGCGGAGGAGATGACGCTGAATGCTCTGTTCAGCCGGTACACTGAGGCACGGACGGATCTGAAGGAGAGCACCAGGTGCAATTATACCTGCCTCTACCGCACCCATGTAGAAGATTCGTTCGGCAGACGAACGGTGAACACCATCCGCTATTCCGATGTGCGCAGATTTTACCTTGATCTGTATCAGGTGTCGCATCTGAAACTCAGTACGATCCGCGCCATCAATTCCATTCTGTTTCAGATGCTGGATACTGCGGTAAAGGACTCCATCATTCGCCGCAACCCCGCGGACGGTGTCCTGAAGGAGCTTTCCAGGCGTCTGAAGGAAGAACCGGAGCACAGGCACGCGCTGACCATCGCGCAGCAGAAAAACTTCATCGACTACATTGCAAACAGCAGGCAGTACAACCGCTATTACTGTCTCTTTGCCGTACTGCTCGGCACCGGTCTCCGGATCGGAGAGGCCCTCGGCCTCCGCTGGTGCGATGTTGATTTCAAAACCGGTTTCATCCGCGTCGATCATTCGCTTTCCTACAAGGATACCGAGGCAGGCGGCTATGAGTACCGTATCAGCAGCACCAAAACCCGGGCGGGCATCCGTACCGTTCCGATGTTCGATGATGTAAAGAAAGCGCTGCAGAAGGAAAAGCGCAAAAAGAAGAATCCGGACTGGGGCCCGTTCACGGTGGACGGCTATACCGATTTCATTTTCCTGAACGCCAACGGCCGGGTGTACACGCCCTCCTCCATCTTCGACAAAATTCAGGGGATTGTCGCGGACTATAACCGTGAAGAGTCCGCCCGCGCCTGGTCTGAGCACCGCGATCCGATCCTGATCCCGAAGATCAGCGCCCACATTCTCCGCCACACGTTCTGCACCCGCCTGTGCGAAACGGATGCGAACATCAAGGTCATCCAGGATGTGATGGGTCACAAGAACATCCGGACCACAATGGACGTGTACAACGAGGCCACCGCCGAAGAGAAGCTGAAGAATTTCCGCTCTCTGGAGGGAGCCATCTATCTGGGCTGATTCTGACTTACACCAATTACGGAAAAAGTCATAAGCTCTCACCGCTCAAAAACGCAGCAAACTGGGCGCTTCCGGTATATCACCGGTGTAAAGATCTTTCAAAAACTTTCTGAGGTTTTACACCATTTTCTGCAACTGTTCGGATAAGAAGCTGTTCTTAAACCATTTATACACCAATCAACCGGGAAAATATAAAGAGAAATAAAGAGAAATATAACTAAAATGTTCTGAAATATTGCAAATAGAGAAGATCTAAGAACATTTAGAAGGATGTGTGAACAACATCTACCTACGAGCACTGGAAATACAGGGTTTCAAGTCCTTCGCGGAGAAAACCCGCCTCACGTTTGAAAAGGATATCACCGCCATTGTCGGGCCCAACGGCTCCGGCAAGTCCAACATCGCCGACGCGATCCTGTGGGTCATGGGCGAACAGCGCACCCGGGCGCTGCGCGGCAACAAGATGGAGGACATCATCTTCGGCGGGACGGAAATCCGAAGCCCCATGGGCTTCGCGCAGGTTTCGCTGATCCTGGACAACACGGCGGGGCTGTTCCCCACGGAGGGCAGTGAACTGATGCTGACCCGCCGCTATTACCGCAGCGGGGACAGCGAATATTACATCAACAAAGAGCAGGTCCGCCTGAAGGACGTGCACTCCCTGCTCATGGACACCGGCCTCGGCCGCGACGGCTATTCCATCATCGGGCAGGGCCGCATCGCCGATATCATCTCCACCAAGAGCACCGACCGGCGCGAGATCTTTGAAGAGGCCGCCGGCATCTCCCGCTTCCGTTACCGCAAGGAGGAAGCCGAGCGGAAACTGGAAAAGACGGAAGAGAACCTGCTGCGCGTCAAGGACAAGATCGAAGAGCTGGAGCTGCAGGTCGGCCCGCTGAAGGAGCAGGCGGAAAACGCGAAGAAGTACCTGCTGCTGCGGGACGAGCTGCGTGTGAAGGAGATTTCCGCCTGGCTCACCACGCTGGACCGGCTGCGCGTGCAGTCGGATGAGATCCGCAGGGAATATGAGGAGCTCTCCGCCCAGCTGGAGCGCGCGAAGGCCGAGCTGCAGTCGGTCTATGTCTCGGGGGAGAGCCTGACGGAGCGCATGCACCGCAAGGACATCGAAACGGACGAGGCCCGCGAACGGCTGTCGGCGGCGGAAGGCAGGCTCTCTGCCTGTGAGGCGGAGATGGCGGTGCTGAACGCCAACATCGAAAGCAGCCTGCAGCAGAAGGAACAGATCCTGCAGGATCTGGAACAGCAGCGCAGCCGCATCGGCGAAATCCGTGAGGAGATCGCCCGGGGGGAGCAGCGCCTGAAGGAAATTGACGGCGAGCGCGCCGCCCTGCAGGACAGGCAGCGCGCGGCTGAAAACGTGCTATCCGGCTGCCGGATGAAGCTCGCCGGCCGCGAGGACCTGATCCGCCGGCAGAACGACGCCGTCAACGCGGCGGAAGTGGAACTGAACAGCATGGAAGCCCGGATCCGCATGCTGACGGATATGCAGAAGGATTACGACGGCTACTCCCGCGCGGTGAAAACCGTGATGCGGGAAGCGGGGCGCGGCACGCTGCAGGGCGTGCACGGGCCGGTTTCGGACCTGATCCGCACGGATGCGGAGTTCGCCCTGGCGATTGAGACCGCCCTCGGGGCCGCGGGGCAGAACCTGGTGGTGGACAGCCAGCATGACGGGCGCCTGGCCATTGAGCTGCTGCAGCGCCAGGACGCCGGGCGGGCAACCTTCCTGCCGCTGGACACCATCCGCGGCAGCCTGATGAATGACGCACCGGAACGGGATCCCGGTTTTGTGGGCATTGCCGCGGAACTGGTGAGCTTCGACGCGGCCTACGAACAGATTGTGTGGAACCTGCTGGGCCGCACCGTGGTGGCCGAGCGCCTGCAGGACGCCATCCGCATGTCGCGCGCCAGCGGCAACCGCCTGCGCATTGTGACGCTGGACGGGCAGATGATCCACTCTGGCGGCTCGATGACCGGCGGCAGCAGCGTAAAGGGGAGCGGCATTCTCTCCCGGGCCAGCGAGCTGGAGCGCCTGAAGCGCGACCGTGCCGCCGCCGAGCGGAAGCACCGCGAGGCGCAGGAGACCCTGAGCAATACCCGCCGTTCGGCGGAGAAGCTGCAGTACGAGCTGCAGATGGCGCAGGAGGACCTGGAGGGCGTGCGCCGGGACCAGGCCGCGCTGGAAGCCGAAGAGCGGACCGTGCGCAGCACCGGCAGCCAGTTTGAGGCGCTGCTGAACGCCATCGACGGCGACAGCGAGGCAAGGAAAAGCGCCGTCGCGGCGACGGAGCGGCAGGCGGAGTCCTTCCGGCAGCGGCTGCAGGAAAAGCAGGAGCAGAGGGAACTGATCCAGTCGGCCGTGCAGGCGGAAAAGGACTGCATCCGCCGCATCAGCGATGAAAAGCTGGAGCTGGAGGGCAAGCGCACCCGCGCCGACAAACAGGCCCAGCAGCTGAACCTGGACATCAACGACCTGGAGCGCCGCACCTCGCGCGCGGAACAGCGGAAGGTCACCTCGGACCTGGAAGAAAAGCAGATTGTCGACAAGCTGTGGGACAGCTACGAGCTCAGCTACACGGCGGCGGAGTCGCTGCGGCAGCCGGTGGAAAACCTGCAGAAGGCAAACCGCGAGATCGCGGACCTGCGGCGCAGGATGAACGCCCTCGGCACGCCGAACCTGGGCGCCATTGACGAATATGAGCGGGTGAACACCCGTTACACCTTCCTGACCGGGCAGCGGGACGATGTGGAAAAGGCCCGCACGGAGCTCAAAGGCATCATCGCCGATATCACCGCCGAGATGGAGAAGCTCTTTGTTGAGCGCTTCCGCCAGATTGACGCGGGCTTCCGCGAAACCTTCCGCGAGCTCTTCGGCGGCGGCAAGGCGGCGCTGGTGCTGGAGGATGAGGAACACGTGCTGGACTGCGGCATCGACATCCGCGTGCAGCCGCCGGGGAAGGCCGTGTCCACCATCAGCCTGCTTTCGGGCGGGGAGAAGGCCTTTGTGGCCATCGCCCTGTACTTTGCCATCCTGAAGGTGCGGCCGACGCCCTTCTGCGTCATGGATGAGATCGAAGCCGCCCTGGATGAGGACAACGTTGCCCGCTGCGCCCGGTATCTGCGCCGGTTCTCGGACAAGACGCAGTTCCTGGTGATCACGCACCGGCGCGGCACCATGGAAGAGGCTGACGTGCTGTACGGCGTGACCATGCAGGAAAAGGGCGTTTCAACCGTGCTGATGCTGGATCTGGAAGAGGCGCGCAAGACCATTGAGGACTGAGCCCGGACGGAAGAGCGGGCGCGGACGGATTTGACCGGTAACCTGAATTATTGAACATCGTGGAGAAGAAGCATGGGTGTATTTGACAAGCTTTTCGGCGGCCTGGGGAAGACCCGGCAGAAAATTGACCTGGAGGAGCTCTTTCAGGATTACGCGCCCGACAGCGAGGACTTTTATGACGACCTGCAGGAGATGCTGGTGCTGGCGGACGCCGGCGTCGGCACGGCAGAGCGCGTGGACTACCTGATGCGCCGCAAGACCTGGGAGGACCGCTACCGCAAGGGCGAGGAGGCCCGCGCGGGGCTGATTCAGATCCTGACCGGCCTGCTGGATGTGGGCAGCCCGGAGCTGAAGCTCGGCACCCGGCCTTCCGTGATCCTGATGGTGGGCGTGAACGGCGTCGGCAAAACCACCACCATCGGCAAGCTTGCCCACCGGCTGAAGGACGAGGGCAAGAGCGTCATGCTCTGCGCCGGCGACACCTTCCGCGCGGCGGCGGCCGAGCAGCTGGGCATCTGGGCCGAGCGCGCCGGCACGGATTTTATCCGCCACGAGGAGGGCAGCGACCCTGCCGCCGTGGTCTATGACGCCCTCTGCGCGGCAAAGGCCCGGGGCACCGACGTGGTGCTGATCGACACCGCGGGGCGCCTGCACAACAAGCAGAACCTGATGAACGAGCTGAACAAGATCCGCCGCATCATCGACCGCGAGCTTCCGGAAGCCGATGTGGAAACCCTGATGGTGCTGGACGCCACCACCGGCCAGAACGGCCTGCTGCAGGCAAAGCAGTTCCTGGAGACCGCGGGCCTGACCGGCATCGTGCTGACCAAGCTGGACGGCACGGCCAAGGGCGGCATCGTGTTTGCCATTGCCAATGAGTGCGGCCTCCCCGTCAAGTTCGTGGGCGTCGGGGAGAAGATTGACGATCTGGTTCCCTTTGACGGCAAAGCCTTTGTGGAAGCGCTGTTCAGGGACTGAGTGACAGGAGACGATACGCACATGACCGGAAAAGAACGCGCCAGGCTGCGTAGCCTGGCATCCACGGAAGACACCATCATTCAGGTGGGCAAAAGCGGCATTACCCCGGCGCTGATTGCCTCCGTCGACGCGGCGCTGGCCGCCCGCGAGCTGGTGAAGGGCCGCGTGCTGGAAAACAGCATGCTCACTGCCCGGGAAGCCTGCCAGCAGCTGGCCGAGGCCTGCGGGGCGGAACCGGTCCAGACCATCGGCACCAAATTCGTGCTGTACCGGAAGAAGGCCTGACATGCCGGACGAAGCGCATTCACCCGGCGGGAATGCCCCCGGCGCCGCGACGCCCGGGGAGAGCGGGCAGGGCGGCAGGGAGATTGCCGTTTACGGCGGCAGCTTCAACCCGCCGCATCTGGGGCACCGTGCGGCGGTGAAGACCGTGCTGCAGGAGCTGCGGCCGGACCGGCTGCTGATCATGCCGGACAGCATCCCCCCGCATAAGGAGATGGAAACCGGAAGCCCCACGCCCGAAGAGCGGCTGGAGCTCTGCCGCCTGGCCTTCGGCGGCCTGCCCGGCACGGAAGTGTCGGAGCTGGAAATCCTGCGCAGCGGGAAAAGCTACACCTACGACACCGTGCGCGAGCTGCAGGCCATGTACCCCGGGGCGCGGCTGACGCTAATCGTGGGGACGGATATGTTCCTCAGCTTTGAGGAGTGGTATCACTTTGAATACCTGCTGCAGCACTGCCGCCTTGCGGTGCTGGCGCGGGAGCTGGACGACGACGAGGCGCTGCAGGCGGCGGCGGAGCAGTACCGCGGCCGGTATGACGCCGACGCCGTGATCCTGACGCACACGCCCTTTCCCATGAGCTCCACGGAGATCCGCGATCTGCTGCCGGTCCGCCTGGGGGCGGACTGCCTGCCGGAGCCGGTGTATGCCCGGATTATCCGCAAGCGGCTGTATGACGCGCAGCCGGAACTCGCCTGGCTGCGGGAGCAGGCCTACGCCATGCTGGACGAGAAGCGGATCGCCCATGTGGCGGGCTGCGAGGGCGAGGCCATTGAGCTGGCAAAGCGCTGGGGCGAGGACCCGGAGTTTGCCGCCGAGGCAGGCATTCTGCACGACATTACCAAGCGGCTTTCTTATGAAGAACAGTTGAACTTGATAAAAAAGTATGATATATTAACGGATACCGCTGAACTTGCCGCCCCGAAGCTGCTGCATGCGAAGACCGGGGCCGCCGTGGCGCGGGACCGCTTCGGCTGCGGCGGGGAAGTCTGCTCCGCCATCCGCTGGCATACCACCGGCAGGCCGGATATGACGCTGCTGGAGAAGATCCTGTATCTCGCGGATTACGTTGAGCCCACGCGGGACTTCCCGGGCGTGGAGAAGCTGCGTGCCCTGGCCAGCGAAGACCTGGACGCTGCCATGCTGCTGGGCCTGCAGATGTCCGTGGAGGAGATCCGCAGGGGCGGGACCGAACCCTATCACGACACCCTTGACGCCTATGCCTGGTACCGGGAGCGCGCGGGGGAATCTTAAGGAGTGAAACTGACATGCTGAGTCCGGAACAGATTACCGCAATTGCCTACAAAGCCCTGGAAGACAAAAAGGCGAAGGACGTAAAAATCCTGAAGACGGCCGAACACACCATTCTTGCCGATTATTTTGTCATCTGCAACGGCAGCTCTTCCGCGCACATCAAGGCGCTGGTGGACGAGGTTGACAGGCAGCTTTCCGAGGCCGGGGAACCCCCGATCCGGCGGGAAGGGCTGCGCTCGGACATCTGGGTGCTGATGGACTTCGGCAGTGTGATCGTGCATATTTTCACCGATGAGGCCAGACAGTTCTAGGATCTGGAACGCCTGTGGAGTGATGCAGAGGCGGTGACGCCCTCATCCCTTCCGGGCCCCTGAGCAGGGGGCTTCCGGACAGCACAGGTCCCCGCGGCCGCGGGGACGACAGGCACAGAACTGAATGAAAAGAGGAAAATATCATTATGAAATACGATTTCGCCGCCATTGAAAAGAAATGGCAGGATCGCTGGGAAGAGACCAAACCCTACGCTGCCGTGACGGGCGACCCGCGCCCGAAGTTCTACGGGCTGATTGAGTTCCCGTATCCCAGCGCCGCCGGCCTGCATGTGGGGCACCCGCGGCCCTTCACGGCCATTGACATCGTCACCCGCAAGAAGAGGATGGACGGCTACAACGTCATTTTCCCCATCGGCTACGA
>CAZBXX010000024.1:0-5723 GCA_964495965.1 uncultured Oscillospiraceae bacterium
AAATATTCGCGGGTTTCTGGTTCGGGTTGCAGCCGTACTTCAGTTCAAATTCTTTCATGAAAGCGCCTCCGTTTCAGTCTCCGAGGTTTTTGTTGAACAGCCTGACCTCGCCCTCAACGCAGGTGTAGAGCGAGACCTTGTTGTCGTCGTTCAGCGCTGCCCAGACGGCTTCCGGTTCGGGCATGTCGATCTCCATCGGCTCGCCCCGGAAGCTCGGCAGGGGAGAGCCGGGCCCCTCATAGGTGCTGATAAAGTAGCCCTTGCCGGCGTCGCAGCCCTCATAGCAGAAGAACTCCCGCAGGCAGCGGCCGTCCAAGCACTTGAGAATGGAGAGCTCAAAGCTGCCGTCAGCGTGCAGCACGGCGGAGATGCGGGGCGTCCAGTTGGGCCCGTCCGGTTCGTACTCCCGGGTCATCAGGGCGCTGCGCATGTCGCCGAAGTCGCGGATGGTGTCGGTCTGGTCGCCGTTGGTGACGATCAGGTCGCTTCCGGCGCGGCGCACCGGATGATAGATGATGAGGCTGGGGTCGGTGAGCTTGGCGGGGTCGTGGGCTTCGGTGCGGATGCCGTCTTCCGTCAGGGTGAAGATGCGGTTGCGGCTGTTTTCGCTGCGGCCCATGATGAAGTAGTAAACACGGTCTTTCCCGACGGCGATGCCGCGGCCGGGATAGGGGTTGTTCCTCAGAAACTGTAGAAAATCGGTCATGATTCGATGGCTCCTTTCGCAGCAAGTTCTGCCGAAACCTGTTCCGCGGCCTGCGGCAGCAGAATCCATTCGGCCTGTTCCATGACCCGGCGCTGCAGCACCTCGGGGGTGTCGCCGGGCAGCACCTCAACGGCTTTCTGGAGAACAATCTCCCCGCCGTCGGGGATTTCATTGACAAAGTGCACCGTGGCGCCGGTCACCTTCACGCCCCGGGCCAGGGCAGCCTCGTGCACCCGCAGACCGTAGTAGCCCTGCCCGCAGAAGGAGGGGATCAGGGCGGGGTGCACGTTCAGAATCCGCCCGGGCCAGCGCGAGGTGAAGTCTTCACTCAGAATGCGCATAAACCCGGCCAGAATAATAAGGCCGATGCCGCGCTCCCGCAGGGCGGCTTCCAGCCCGGCCTCAAAGCCTGCGGAGGACAGCACCAGGGTTTCGATGCCCGCCTGCTCCGCCCGCGTCAGGGCATAGGCGCGGGGGTTCGCGGTGATCACAACGCGGATCTCCCCGCTCTGCAGGATGCCGCCGCGCTGCGCGTCGATGAGCGCCTGCAGATTCGTGCCGCCGCCGGAAACCAGCACGGCGATCTTCACTTTATTTTCGGATCTGTTCATCGTTCGTCTCTTTCTCCTCCCGCTGACGCTACAGGCCGGCGGGGATCCCCGCCCCGTGTGCCTTCAGCAGATCGTGACGGGCACGTCGCTGCGCACCACTTCACCCAGCACAACGGCGCCGGGCAGAAGCTCACACAGGGCGTCGACTTTTGCGGGATCTGCAACTAGGCTCATCCCGACGCCCATATTGAAGGTGTTGAACATGTCCCGCTCCGGGATGTTGCCCTTCTCCTGAATCAGCCGGAAGACCGGCAGCACCGGGACGGCCGCCTTTTCCACCCGGACGCCGAAGCCCTCCGGCAGGCAGCGGGGGATGTTCTCGTAGAATCCGCCGCCGGTAATGTGGCTGATGCCGTGGATGCCGCCCGCTTCCAGGGCCCGGAGCACGGGCTTCACGTAGATGCGCGTCGGCGTCAGCAGCGCCTCGCCCAGCGGCAGGCCGAGTTCCGGAACCACGGCGCCCAGGTCACAGTGCTCGATGTCAAAGACCTTGCGCACCAGGGAGAAGCCGTTGGAGTGGATGCCGCTGGAGGGGAGGCCCAGCAGCACATCGCCCGCCCGGACGGCGTCCGGGCTCAGAATCTTTTCCCTGTCCACGATGCCGACGGAGAAGCCCGCCAGATCATAGTCGTCCGGCTGCATGGTGCCGGGATGTTCGGCGGTCTCCCCGCCGATGAGGGCGCAGCCGGCCTGAACGCAGCCTTCCGCCACGCCGGAAACCAGTTCCGCAACCTTTTCCGGGTCGTTCCTGCCGATGGCGATATAGTCCAGGAAAAAGAGCGGTTTTGCCCCGCAGCAGACGATGTCGTTGACGCACATGGCGACGCAGTCGATGCCGACGGTGCTGTGCACGCCCATCAGCTGGGCAATGCGCTGCTTGGTGCCGACGCCGTCGGTCCCGGAGACCAGAACCGGTTCCTTCATGCCGGAGAGGTCCGGTGAAAACAGGCCGCCGAAGCCGCCGATGCCGGAGACCACGCCGGGGATGAAGGTTCTGGCCACATGGGGCTTCATCAGGCGGACACCCTCATAGCCGGCTTCAATGTTCACGCCGGCCGCGGCGTAGGATGCGGAATGCGAATTCTGCATGGAGTTATCTCCTTGTTTCTCCTTTATTCTTTCCCGGTCCAGCAGTAGGTGCAGATCTTCCCGGGGTCAATGCCGATGGCTTCCAGCAGCCCGTCAAGCGACTGGTACTCCAGCGTGTCAAAGCCCAGCTGTCTGGCAATGGCCTCGCGCAGGCACTGCCCGCGTTTGGTATGCACGTCGGCATACTCCTCCAGATGCTGCTGCCCTTCATCGCCTTCCAGCTCCTGCACGGTGCGCCGGGCCAGCAGGTCCATGTCGGAATTGCCGCGGGAGAAGTTCAGGTACTTGCAGGCATACATGATGGGCGGGCAGGCGGAGCGCATATGCACCTCGCCGGCGCCCGACTCGAACAGAAAGTCCACTGTGCCCTGCAGCTGGGTGCCGCGTACAATGGAGTCATCCACGAACAGCAGCTTCTTTCCCTCGATGAGCTCGGGGACGGGGATCTGCTTCATCTTGGCAACCTGGTCGCGCACGTCCTGATTGGCGGGCATGAAGGACCGGGGCCAGGTGGGGGTGTACTTGACGAAGGGCCTGGAGAAGGGCTTGCCGCTGCGGTTTGCATAGCCGATGGCATGCGGAATGCCGGAATCCGGGACGCCGGCCACGTAGTCCACCTTCGGCAGATTTCCGCGCATGATCTCATCCCGGGCCATGATCTCGCCGTTGCGGTAGCGCATGACCTCCACATTCACGCCTTCGTAATTCGAATTGGGATAGCCGTAGTAGGTCCACAGAAACGCGCAGATCTTCAGGTCCTTTCCGGCCGGGGAGAGCGTTTCACAGCCGTCCGCGGTAATGCGCACGATCTCCGCGGGCCCGAGCTCGCCGTCAATGGTATAGCCGAGCTTGGTGGCGGCAAAGGACTCAAAGCTTACGCAGTATCCGTCGGCGTCCTTCCCGATCACCACGGGCAGACGGCCGAACTGGTCGCGGGCGGCAATGATGCAGCCGTCCGGGAGCATCAGCAGCACGGTCATGGACCCGTCAATGACCTGCTGCATATGCAGGATCCCCTCAACAAAGCTGTCGCGCTGGTTGATGAGCGCCGCAACGAGCTCCGTGGAGTTCACCTTTCCGGAACTCATCACGCTGAACTGGTGTCCGTGGTCGGAAAAGTACGTGGTGATGAGGTCTTCCGCGTTGTTGATCTGCCCGACCGTGGTAATGGCATAGAGGCCCAGGTGCGAACGCACCAGCAGCGGCTGGGGGTCGGCGTCGCTGATGCAGCCGAAGCCGCTGGTGCCCCTGTGGAAGTCCGGCA
The DNA here is from genome assembly GCA_964495965.1 of uncultured Oscillospiraceae bacterium. GTDB lineage: Bacteria > Bacillota > Clostridia > Oscillospirales > Oscillospiraceae > Limivicinus. Next base: position 3,671 of record CAZBXX010000024.1, read on the forward strand.
GGTCCTTTTCAAATTTCGTGCGGAAAGGCGAATTGGAGATGGAGTGAATCTGGCGGTGGAAGCCGTCCTCCCGGCTCCAGATGGTCATGCCGGCATTCTTGGTGCCGAGATGGCTGTGGTAGTCTGTCCCGAAGAACACGTCCAGCGTCACATCGCGCCGGGATACCGCGCCGAAAAAGCCGCCCATCAGGCAAAGAAGAGCTCGGAGAGCGTCATCGGGTCAATGTATTTGCCGTCCTTGTATACGCGCATGTTGCCGGAGGCGATTTCGTCGATCAGCATGACCTTGCCGTCGGCGTCGTAGCCGTATTCGAACTTGATGTCATAGAGCACCATGCCGCGCGCGGCCATCTCGTCGGCAACGATCTGCGTGATCTTCTGGGTCATGTCCTTGATGGTGTCGTACTGCTCCGCCGACATCACGCCGAGCACAATCAGGCCGTCTTTGGTGACCAGCGGGTCGCCCTTGGCGTCGTTTTTGAAGGTCATCTCCACATAGGCGGGCAGGTCCGCGCCTTCTTCAATGTATTCGCCGTAGCGGCGGAAGAAGGAACCGACGGCCTTGTGGCGGCAGATGACTTCCAGGCCCTTGCCGAAGACCTTTGCGGGCAGCACTTCCATCGTGGTTTCGTTCAGGTCGGCGCTGACAAAGTGCGTCCGGATGCCGGCGGCATTGATCTTTTCAAAGAAATAAATGGACATGCGCAGGTTCACATCACCGACGCCGTCAATGGTCAGACCGATGGAATTCTCGCCCGGGTCAAACACGCCGTCTTTGCCTGTGCAGTCGTCCTTGAACTTCAGAAGGTAGTTTCCGTTTTCCAGCGCGTAAACGTTCTTGGTTTTTCCGGTGTAAACAAGTTTCTTTTCCATGGGTGTTTCTCCTTTATTGAAATTTGGTTTTAACAGGGTCAGAGACGCCCGGCAATGCCGGCGTCTTTTGCGAGCACGGCCGCGGTGTCGGCCTCGCGCCTGCGCTGAAGGCGCAGGGCAAGGTCCTCGTCCGAGACGGCCAGTATTTCACAGGCGAGCAGGGCGGCGTTGGCGCCGTTGCCGATGCCGACGGTGGCAACCGGGATCCCGGAAGGCATCTGCACCGTGCTGAGCAGGGCGTCCATCCCGTCGAGAGCGGGCCCCCGGCAGGGAATGCCGATTACGGGCAGGGTGGTGTTCGCGGCCAGCGCACCGGCAAGGTGGGCCGCCATGCCGGCTGCGGCGATCAGCACGCCGAATCCGGCCTCCCGCGCACTCAGCGAAAACGCACGGGCCTCTTCGGGGGTGCGGTGCGCGGAATAGATGTGCACCTCAAAGGGAACTTCCAGTTCCCGCAGCACTTTGACTGCTTTTTCGATTACGGGCAGGTCGCTGTCGCTGCCCATCACAATACCGACTTTCTTCAATGCGCTCTCCTCTCTTCCGGATGCCCTTATCCGGCCTTGGTCTCGCAGTAGATGCAGCGGTACACCTTGTTCACCCGGTCGGTGAGGCGGAATACGTGCTTCAGCTCCTGCTCGGTGGTGGTGATGCAGCGGGGGTTTTTACAGAAAATGACGTCCGTCAGCAGCTCGGGCATGCCGATGCGGCGCTTTTCCACCAGGCAGCCGTCCCGGATGATGTTGATGCTGACGCCCGGATCCACATAGCCGATGACGTCCAGATTGACCGGGATGTCGGAATCAATCTTGATGATGTCCTTCTTCCCCAGCTTTTCGCTGTGGGCGTTCTTGATGATGGCGACGGAGCAGTCCAGCTTCCCGAGACCGAGCAGCTCGTACAGCTCCATGCCGCGCCCGGCCGTGATGTGGTCAATCACGATGCCGTTGGAAATCGAGTCAATATTCACAGGGTTCCGGCCTCCTTCAGCAGCTTCAGAATCAGCGCCATGCGCATGTACTTGCCGTACAGCACCTGCTTGAAGTAGCAGGCGCGCGGGTCGGCGTCGATGGCGACGCTGATCTCGTTCACGCGGGGCAGGGGATGCATGATGCAGAGGTCTTCCCGGGCGTTGCGGAGCTTTTCGGGGGTGAGGATGTAGCTGTCCTTCAGCCGCAGA
>CAZBXX010000024.1:5733-24250 GCA_964495965.1 uncultured Oscillospiraceae bacterium
GTGTGGAGAGGATGAAGCTGTGCTTCTTGCGCTGCTTTTCCTGCTCGTTGAAGAAGCTCTCTCGATGCTCGCGGGTCATATACAGAATATCCAGCTCCGGCATGACGCCTTCCAGGTCCGTGGTCTGCACGTAGGGGATCCCGGCGGAGCGCAGGACTTCCTTCTTTACATAGCTGGGGAGCTTCAGCTCCTCCGGGGAGATGAGATAGAGCTTCAGCCCGGGATAGCGCGAGAGCGCGCTGATCAGCGAATGTACGGTGCGGCCGAACTTCAGGTCGCCGCAGAAGCCGACGGTCAGGTTTTCAAAGCTGCCCTTTTCGCGGTAAATGGTGAGCAGGTCCGCCAGCGTCTGGGTGGGGTGGTTGTGCCCCCCGTCACCGGCGTTGATGACCGGGATGGAGGCGTTCATGGCCGCCACCAGCGGGGCGCCCTCCTTGGGATGGCGCATGGCGATGATATCGGCGTAGCAGCTGATGACCTTGGCGGTGTCCGCCACGCTCTCTCCTTTGGAGGCGGAGGAACTGGCCGCCTCGGAAAAGCCGATGACGTTGCCGCCGAGCTCATACATGGCGGCTTCAAAGCTCAGCCGGGTGCGGGTGGAGGGCTCAAAAAACAGGGTGGCGAGCTTTTTTCCGCGGCAGGCGTCCCGGTAGGCTTCCGGGTGCTCAATGATGTTGTTTGCCACGTCAATGAGCTCCTGCAGCTCCTCCACACGGAAGTCCATAATGTCGATCAGGCTTCTCATAGCGTCCTCCAGCTTTCATCTTCCGGGTGGTCACGGAACTTCAGCAGACGGCCGACGTCTTCGGGGGCGATATAACCCTCTTCCGCGGCGACCCGGACCAGAACATCAAAATTCGTCAGGCTGATGTTCTTCACCTTCGCCTCCTGCAGGCGGGCAAGGCCTTTGGCCATCCCGTAGGTGAAGATGCTGACGACGCCCAGCACCTCGGCGCCGGCGTCCCGCAGCACCCGGACCACGTCCAGCACCGAGCCGCCGGTGGAGATCAGGTCCTCCACCACCACAACCTTCTGCCCGGGCCGGAGCCGGCCTTCAATCTGGTTCTGCCTGCCGTGATCCTTCGCACCGGAACGCACATAGCCCATTGGCAGGCTCAGCAGCTGGGCCGCAATGGCGGCGTGCGCAATGCCGGCGGTGGAGGTGCCCATCAGGACCTCGGTCCCGGGATAGGCTTCCCGCACGGTGTCGGCAATGGCCTGTTCCACTTCCGTGCGGACGGCCGGGGCGGACAGGATCAGGCGGTTATCGCAGTAAACCGGGCTGTGGATGCCGCTGGCCCAGGTAAAGGGATCGTCCGGGCGCAGGAACACCGCGCGGATTGCCAGCAGATCCTTCGCAATCTGAACTTCACGTGAAAGCATCGGGAACTCCTTTCAAAAAAACAACCCGGCCCGCGCTTATACTTGCGCAGAGACCGGGTACCAGACAGGGACAGCGCGGCAGAATGCCGCAGTGGAGGGGCAGGCAGGGGTCACCTGCCCGCGACAGGGTAAGGCAGTGGCGTGAATGATGCTGATTTGGCCTGACTGAAGCATCCTGTATCCTCCGGGTGAAGAAAATACAAAGCCCTGCCAGTGAAACGGCAGGGCAGAGGGGAAATCCCCTCCGGAACGCACACACATTCTTGCCGATCTCACTGGGTCGCCTTAAAGATGTGCTGATTATAAGCGGATGCGGGGAGGTTTGTCAACTGGCGAAATCACCAAAGAAATCCGGCTCCGGGACGCTGATTTTTAGCTGTGGAAAGCCGGTCGCCGGATTCCCGCAAAAAAAGACGGGCAAAGCACAAAAACACAAGCGCTTGTGCTCTGCCCGCCCGCTTAACCACAGAATACGGTTATTCGGCCGCGGCGTCTTCCAGCGTGCCCTCTTCGTTCAGCTGGGTTTTGCAGCGCAGATAGGCGTCCCGGCATTCCCGGCTGCCGTATCCGTAGCCCTCCAGGTATTTGTCGGCGGCAAGGGACAGATCCTTTTCCACGCCCCTGCCGGTTTCATAAGCCCGGCCGAGCGCCATTTTGGAACGCTGCAGGCTGTAGCGCTGGCTGAAGGCGGGAGCCTGTTCCCCCTTCTGAAAGTACTGCACGGAAGCCTCGTAGTCCACGGGGCAGCCCCAGCCGTGATACAGCATGTCGGCCACCTTGTTATAGCAGTTGAAGTCACCCATTTTGGCGCCCTTTTCATAACAGGCGCGGGCCTTGTCATAATCCCGGGGCAGAGCGAGGCCGTCCCGGTAGAACTTGCCCCAGCGCCGCCAGGCGTAAATGTATTTCTGTTCCAGCGCAAGATTGGCATACATCTTGGCAAGCTCGTAATTCTGCGCGACGCCTTCTCCGTTATAGTAGTTGGAGGCCATCACAAACTGTGCGCGCGCATTCCCCAGGCGGGCGCACTCTTCGTAGAGGGCGGCGCTCTTCACCATGTCCGCCTGCACGCCGAAGTGCCCGTGCCAGTACATGTTTGCCAGATACAGCTTTGCCGGGACCGAGCCGGCTTCCGCCAGCTCCTGAATCCGGGAGACGATGGGACGGCAGAATTCCTCGTCCGGCTCGTCCCAGGTTTCGCGCTTCTGGTCCTCCAGCTGCATCTCCAGCAGGTAGAAGCGGGCGTCCCGGCTGCCGAAGTATTCGGCCGCCTGGAAATAATGCTGCGCCTTCCCGCGGTCCACGGGGCAGGGACCGCCGAACAGATAGGCCTTGCCCAGCAGGCAGGCATTCTCCGGCGTATAGCAGTCGGCAAATTTTCCCTGCCTCTCCTTGCCCAGCAGCGTGCGCATCTGCAGGTTGACCTTTTCGGAGAAGTGGTTCCCGTAACCGACCAGAGCCTGCCCCTGCGAGGCGTCGGCAGGGGCGTCGAACATGGCCATCAGGCTGTTTTCAAACTGGGCGTCCGAACTGCGCAGATACCAGAACAGGCTGTGATACCGCTGCAGGATCATGTCCAGTTCGTCCGGCAGTTCCACATTCTCCAGCCAGATGGGCAGGATCTTCTTGTGCAGCTTTTTCGCGTATTCCACCTCGTCAATGACCCAGTCGGACTGAACGGAGGATTCGGACAGCAGAATGATGAAGTAGCCGGATTCCCGGATGACTTCAACAATCTGCCTGCGAAAGACCTCGCCGGGCGTCAGCCCGCGGTCGAACCAGACGTCAAAGCCCTCGTGCTTGCCGAGGAACGCGTCAATTTTGTTGCAGGTGTCGCGGTCGCTGTGGGAGTAGCTGATAAAAACTTTCTTTGTATCCATGGAGCAGAGCCTCTTTCTTCTAAAACGCGGCACCCCGCAGGGTGCCGCATCCATACACTGTAGTTACAGGGAAAAGAAACCGGGACGGGATCAGTCCGGACGGATTCCGAGGAAGTAATCCCCGTCGTCGTTGGCAATCACGGCGCCGCTGCTGCTGGCAGGCCCGTCGGGCACGATGACCATGGTGTTGCCGCTGCCGCCGACCACCACCGAGGAGCCGCTGCCGGAAGAGCCGTAGCTCACATACTCGCTCTTCACATAGCCGGTCACACCGTTGATGATGACTTCCGTCCAGCCGTATTCGGCGCCGAGAATGCGGACACGGGTGCCGCTGTCATAGGTGCCGAGCAGGCGGGCGCTGGCGCTGGGGCCGTTGCGGAAGTTGACGTCGTTGCCGATCAGATAGCCGTTGGTCGCCCCGGTGGGAATGGTCGTGTTGTCCGGGTTGATGGTGGAGGCAAAAGCCGCGTTGGGAGAATAGTTGTCCGTATTGGCGGTGGCCGCAGGCGTGGGGCTGGGCGAAACCGTGGGAGAGGCCGTTGCGGTGGCGGAGGCGGCGGAAGCGTCACCGTCCGGCGTGGTGATGCTGACCGTCGGCGTGACGGACGGCATCGGCATCGGCACGGTGGTCACGGCAACCGGCGGGACCGACGGCGTCGGCGACGGAGAGGGCGTGGGGGAGGGTGGCGCGGTTTCGACCACCACTTCCTTCGTGGCGTCCTCCGGCGACTGGGTGACGTTGGTGGCCTGCTGCCCGCAGGCAGCCAGGCTGAAGATCAGAACAAGGACCAGCAGGAAAAGACCCGCATGGCGAACCGAAGCTTTCATGGCATCCTCCTGAAAGGAAAAGTCGGGCAAATAAAGATAAAACCCGCTATAGTATACGAGTTTTGCGGGAACTCGTCAAGCAGAAAGCGCCGGAAAGTTCAAGAAATTGAGGAAAAATTTAGAAGTTTACCGTTCATTTCATAAAATCCGGCTTTTCACAGCGGCAAATCTGTGGTACCATTACAGGACACGAAAACGCAACTGCGCGGCCCCCGGAAGCCTGAAAGCGGGGGCGGAGGAGGCGGAACTTCAGTATGAGACTGGGAAAAAGAATCCGGAAGGCGTTTGCTGCGGCACTGCTGCTGTGCATGGCGTTTGCCCTGCTGCCCGGAGTTCCGGCATCGGCCGACGCCGAGATGCGGCGCGCGGTTCTGGGTGCGGATCTGACCGAGGAGCAGATTGAAAGCGTCTACCGTGCCTTCGGATTCCAGCGCGGCAGCGTGCCGGAGCTGCGCCTCACCAATGCGGAGGAGCACGCGCTTCTTTCCGGAATGCTGGAGGACGCGGTGATCGGCACCCGCGCCATCTCCTGTGTGTACTTTGAGCTGCTTCCGGAGGGAAGCGGCCTGGACGTGCGCACCGAGAACATCAGCTTCTGCACGGCGGAGATGTACCGCAGCGCGCTGGAGACGGCCGGCATCCGGGATGCGAAGCTGATTGTGGCCGCACCGTTCCCCGTCAGCGGGACGGCGGCGCTGGCAGGCGTTTCCAAGGCCTATGAGGATATGACGGGCGAGGCGCTGAGCTCGGAAGACAGGGCAGCCGGAACACAGGAACTCACCCTGACGGGGGAGCTTGCCGATGAACTGGGGGACGAGGCTTCCGCCCGGTCCATTGTGGACGAGGTGAAGGCCATGCTGAGCGAAACCGCCGGCATGACGGATGACGAAATCCGCGAGGCCATCCGCGGCATCGCCGATGAACACAGCGTCCGCCTGACCGAAACACAGGTACAGCAGCTGCTGGACCTCTGCCGCATGCTGGAAAAGCTGAATCCGGACCGGTTTTCCCAAAAGGTCGAGGACGTGCAGAGTACGGCCCAGAAGGTGGAGAATGCGAAGGAACAGGTCGGCGGCTTCCTGCAGTCGGTGCGCGGCCTGATTGACACGCTCCGGGGCCTTTTTGAGAAGCTTTCGGAACTGACGGGCGGAAAGAAATGAACGAGGAACAGCTGAAACAACTCAGGCGCCGCTATGAAGAGCTGCAGCAGCGCATGCAGGAGCCGGGTACCTGGCAGGACCCGGCGCTGAACGCCCGCCTGCAGAAGGAGGCGCAGGAACTGGCGCCGGTGGCGGAGGCCTATGCGGCCTGGGAAAAGACGGGCAGTGAGCTTACGGAACTGGAAGCCATGCGCCTGGACCCCGAACTGCGGGACCTGGCGCAGGAGGAGATCCGGGTTCTCCTGCAGCGGCGGGAAGAGCAGGAGGAGGCGCTCCGCCTGCTGCTGCTGCCGAAGGATCCGAATGACGCGCGGAACGTCATCGTCGAGATCCGCGCCGGAGTCGGCGGCGAGGAGAGCGCGCTCTTTGCCGCGGACCTCTACCGGATGTATGCCATGTATGCCGAGCTGCGGCACTGGAAAGTCGAGGTTGTGAACCTGAACGGGACGGAACTCGGCGGCATGAAGGAGATCAGCTTCATTGTGGAGGGCGCGGACGCCTGGTCCCGGCTGAAGTTTGAAGCGGGAGGCCACCGGGTGCAGCGCGTTCCGGTTACGGAGTCCGGCGGCAGGATCCACACCTCCGCCGCCACCGTCGCGGTACTGCCGCAGGTGGAAGAGGTGGAATTCCAGCTCAATATGAACGAACTGAAGATCGACACCTTCCGCTCTTCCGGGGCGGGCGGCCAGCACGTGAACAAAACCGAAAGCGCCATCCGGGTTACGCACCTGCCTACGGGGCTTGTGGTGGAATGCCAGGACGAGCGCAGCCAGTACAAGAACAAGGACCGCGCCCTGCAGATCATGCGCTCGAAGCTCTATGAGCGGGAGCAGCAGCGGCAGCAGGCCGCCGTGGCCGCCGAGCGCAGAACCCAGATCGGCAGCGGCGACCGCAGCGACCGGATCCGCACCTACAACTTTCCCCAGAACCGGGTCACGGATCACCGCCTTCAGGGCGAGACGCGCAGCTTCAACCTGGAGAGCATCATCAACGGCAATCTGGATCCGCTGTTTGACGCCCTGACAGCCATGGACCAGGCGCAGAAGCTTGCGGCAGGGGAGCGTGCGGAATGAAAACAGCGGTATTCCGGGAAGAGACCGCAGCGGCGGCGGAGCTGCTGCGCGGAGGAGGGCTTGTCGCCGTCCCGACCGAGACGGTCTACGGCCTGGCCGGAAACGGAATGGACCCCTCCGTCATTGAGAAACTGTATGAAGTAAAAGGCAGGCCCGCGGTGAAGCCCATCTCCCTGATGGTTGCGGGCCTGGAAGCCATTGCCGGCCTCTGTGAAGACGTGCCCCGCGCGGCGCTGGAACTGGCGGCCCGGTTCTGGCCGGGACCGCTGACGATCGTCCTGAAAGCCCGGCCGGAGGTCCCGGCGGTGCTGCGGGCGGGGGGCGAAACCGTGGGGCTGCGCTGCCCGCGGCAGGCACAGACGCTCCGGCTGCTGCGGGAAACGGGCTTTCCGCTGGCGGTGCCCTCGGCGAATCCTTCGGGCAGGGAGAGCCCGAAAACCGCCGACGAGGTGCTGCGGTATTTTGACGGGCGGATTGAAGGCGTGATTGACGGCGGCCCCTGCGAACTGGGGCTGGAATCCACCGTGATGGACATGAGCGCCGCGCCGTACCGCATTCTGCGGCAGGGCTCGCTGCCGGCGGAGGAGATTGCCGACGCGCTGGTTGACGCGATGCAGGTCATCGGGATTACCGGCGGCAGCGGCAGCGGCAAGACGACGGTGCTGCGGGAGCTGGAAAAGCGCGGCGCCCTGGTCCTGGACGCGGACGCGGTTTATCACGAACTGCTGAATACGGACACCGCCCTGCGCGCGGAGATCGGAGAGGCGTTCCCGGCGGCCGTGTCGGATGCCGGGGACGGCAGCGGCCTGAAGGTGGACCGCGGGATCCTGGGCGGCATCGTGTTCCGGGACGCGCAGGCTCTGCAGCTTCTCAACCGCATTACCCACCGCCACATCGGGGCCGAAATCCGGCGCCGCCTGCGGGACTGGGCCATGCGGGGCGGCAGCCTCGCGGCCATTGACGCCATTGCCCTGCACGAAAGCGGGGAGAACGCCCTCTGCGACTGGACCCTTGCCGTGACAGCCCCGCCGGAAACCCGGATCCGGCGCATCATGGACCGCGACGGCATTACCCGCGAGGCGGCCGAGCGGCGCATCCACGCGCAGCTCAGCAACGAAGACTTTGTCAGGCTCTGCGACGCTTCCCTCTCCAACGACGGGGACATGGAGGCGCTTTCACAGCAACTGAATACAATTCTGGAGGAACACATCTGACATGGAAAACCTGAGAGAACAGCTGTTTTATGAACCCAAAAACGGGTACGACCGCATCGACACGGCCGAGCGCATTGCCGTAGAGGACTACTGCCGGGAGTACATGGACTTTCTGAACAGCGCGCGGACCGAGCGTGAAGCGGTCCGTTATGCCATAGCGGAGGCGGAGAAGAACGGGTTCCGGGAGTTTCACCCCGGTGAGGCGCTGCAGCCCGGCGACCGCATCTGGTTCAGCAACCGGGGCAAGGCCCTGATGCTGGCGGTGATCGGCAGCGCGCCGCTGGATGCCGGCGCCGTGATTGCCGGCGCCCATATCGATTCCCCGCGGCTGGACCTCAAGCAGACTCCCCTGTACGAGCAGGACGAGCTCTGCTATCTGCGCACGCACTACTACGGCGGCATCAAAAAGTATCAGTGGGTCACCACGCCCCTGGAGCTGCACGGCGTGGTGGCGCTGAAGAACGGCGAGACCGTGGACGTGTGCATCGGCCGCGAGCGCGATGACCCGCGCTTTGTGATTACCGATCTGCTGCCCCATCTGGCCGCCGACCAGATGAAGAAAACCCTGGCCGAGGGGATTACGGGGGAAGCCCTGAACATCCTGATCGGCAGCGCGCCCTACGCCGACGACGGCAAGGACCGGGTGAAGCTGGCCGTTCTCAGCCTGCTGAACGACGCCTACGGCATCCGCGAGGAAGACTTCCTCTCTGCAGAGCTCACGGCGGTACCGGCTTTTGACGTTACGGAGATCGGTCTGGACCGCTCGATGATCGGCGGCTACGGCCATGATGACAGGGTCTGCGCCTGGGCGGAACTGCGTGCCCTGTTTGACGTGCGGAATCCGCACCGCACCTGCGTCTGCATCCTGGCAGACAAGGAAGAGACGGGATCCGACGGGGTGACCGGCATGCAGAGCAGGGCCTTTGAGTGCTTCATGGAAGATCTCTGCGCCGCACTGGGCGCGGAGCCCCGGCGCTGCTATGCGCACAGCTTCTGCCTTTCGGCCGATGTGACGGCCGCTTTCGACCCCCTGTATCCGGAGGTTTCGGAAAAGAGAAGCGAATCCAAGCTGAATTACGGAATGGCGATCTGCAAGTACACCGGCGCCCGCGGCAAGGCCTCCACCAGCGACGCCTCGGCCGAGGTGGTGGGTTACCTGCGGGGACTGTTTGACAGGGAAGGCGTTGTCTGGCAGATGGCCGAGATGGGCAAGGTGGACCAGGGCGGCGGCGGAACCATCGCCAAGTACATGGCCAACCGCAACATCGACACCATCGATGCGGGCGTCCCGGTGCTGTGCATGCACGCGCCGTTTGAGGTTGTGGCAAAGTTCGACTGCTATATGACCTACAAGGGGATCCTCGCCGCCTACCGGGACGGCACCGCGTGCTGAAAAAGAATAAAGAGAAGAACGGAACGCTCAGTTCAGCGTTCCGTTCATTTTTTCAGTCAGATACTGTACCCGGGCCTGCAGGTCCCGGTGCTCCGGGAATTCCAGAAGCGGGTCTTCCGTGAGAAGGCGGTCGGCCGCATTCTTGGCCCGAAGCAGCGTATCCGTCTCGGCGCCCAGATCCGCCAGATGCATCTCCGGCAGGCCGTGCTGCCGTGAACCGAAAAAGTCCCCGGGACCGCGCAGACGCAGGTCCTCCTCCGCAATGCGGAAGCCGTCTGTCGACTCGCACAGCACCTTCATCCGGGCTTTCACCTCGTCGGATTTGTGGTCGGTCACCAGAACACAGTAGCTTTTATGCTTCCCGCGCCCGACACGGCCGCGCAGCTGATGCAGCTGGCTGAGGCCGAAGCGCTCGGCATTCTCCACCAGCATCAGGGCCGCGTTGGGAATGTCCACGCCCACCTCAATGACGGTGGTGGCAACCAGAACATCGGTTTCCCCGCGCAGCATCCGCTGCATGGCGGCTTCTTTCTCCGCGGGCTTCATGCGGCCGTGGAGGCAGTCAATGCGCAGTTCGGGGAGTTCCGAGCTCAGCCGCTTTGCATAGTCCGTGGCGGAAAGCAGCGCCGGGGCGGCAGCCGCCGGTTCGGAACCGGTTTCCGCTTCCGCGTCATCCTCCTCCACTTTCGGGCATACCACAAATACCTGCCGCCCCTCGGCGCAGAGCCTGCGGATAAAGGCAAGCAGACGCGCATGATAGGCACCGGTGACGGAAAAGGTCTCAACCGGCTGCCTGCCCGGAGGGAGCTCATCAAGAACCGAAACCGACAGATCCCCGTAGATGATCAGCGCAAGCGTGCGCGGAATCGGTGTTGCGGACATCACGAACACATGGGGCGGCACCCCGTCCGCGCGGGCAAGCCGGGCACGCTGGTCCACGCCGAAGCGGTGCTGCTCGTCAGTGATGGCGAGCGCCAGCCCGGGATAGTGCATCCCCTCGCTGAGCAGGGCATGCGTCCCGACAACCAGATCCAGCTCTCCCGCTTCCAGCGCCTCCCGGACGGCCCGTTTTTCACCGGCCCGCATCGAGCCGGTCAGCAGAGCGACCCGGACGCCGAAGGGCGCCAGAAAGCCCGACAGCGTCTGAAAATGCTGACCGGCGAGAATCTCCGTCGGCGCCATGAACAGGCTGAGCTTCCCGGCCCGGCTGCACTGCCACACCAGCGCTGCGGCCACCAGGGTTTTGCCGCTGCCCACGTCGCCCTGCAGGAGGCGGTTCATCTGCCTGCCGGAAGCGAGGTCCGCAGCCGCTTCCCGTACCGCCCGGCGCTGCGCCTGCGTCGGGAAGAAGGGGAGCCGGGCAAAGAAGGCCTCAAAGTCCGGCACCGGGACCGGAATGCCGTCCGCGGCGGCCCTCTGCCGTCTGCCGAGCGCGCAGGAGAGCACAAAGAGCTCTTCAAACACGAAGCGCCTGCGGGCGGCTTCCAGAGCCTCGGCGCTTTCCGGAAAGTGGATGGCCTCATAGGCGGAGGGCGCGTCCGTCAGGCTGAAAGCCTTCCGCACGGCTGCGGGCAGCACCTCCGGCAGGCTCCCCAGGCAGCTGTCCAGCCCCTGGCGGATGCTCTGGCGCATCTGTTTCTGCTGCAGCCCGCTGCGAAGCCTGTAAACCGGGACGATGCGCCCCGTGACCGACAGCGGCCCCGCGGCATCCTCCGCCTCAAAGGCGGGGTTTGCCATGTAGCGGCGGCTGCCTTTCAGCTCCACCCGGCCGTAAAACCGGTAAGTCCCGCCCCGGTGAATCTGGCTGCGGACATAGGGCTGGTTGAAGAAGGTGACGGTCAGTTCCCCGGTGTCGTCGTAGACCCGGAAGCGCACCAGTTCCAGCCCGCGGCGGATGCGGGAGAGCTTCGGCTCCTCGCCGCATACCGCACAGACCGTTACGGCCTCGCCGTCCGCGGCAAGGGCGATGGGCGTCATTTGGCTGCGGTCTTCATAGCGGCGGGGGAACCAGGAAATCAGGTCAAACAGAGAAAAGACGCCCAGCTTGTTCAAAGCCTGCGCCCTTTTCTCGCCGATCCCCCGTATGCGGCGGATATCGCTGTGCAAGGAATCAGAGGTGTTCATGCTTATTCGGAGTACCGGAGCTTGTAGCCGGTGACCTGATCGTTGCTTACAAAGTTGTCAATCAGGCCCTTGGTACAGGTAATCTGCCCGGACTTTGAGATCAGGATCATTTCAAAGCCGCCATAGGTCCGCCAGTAGTTGAGCGCGCGGGATTCCCCGAGCACGAACATTGCGGTGGAGAGGGCGTCGGCCATGGTTCCGTCTTCGCAGATGACGGTGGCAGACACCAGCCCGTTGCTGACAGGGCCGGCGGTCTGGGGATTGATGATGTGGTGGTAGGTGTTTCCGTCGTACTCAAAGAAGCGCTGGTAGCTGCCGCTGGTGACCACGGCCATCTCGCCGACCTGCACGGTGCCGACCCAGCCGGAGGTGTTGTTCGGGTCCTGGATGGCAACGGTCCACTTGCTGCCGTCCGGCTTCAGGCCGAGCGTCTGCACGTTGCCGCCCAGCGAAATGATCCCGCTTTCCACGCCCGCCTGCCGCATCGCGCTGACGGCATTCTCCGCCGCGCAGCCCTTGGCAATGGAGGCGAAGCTGATCTCCGTTCCCGCCGGGAAGCTCACGGAGTAGGAGCCTGTTGCCGGGTAGCTGGTGAGAACCATCTGGTCATAGGCCTTCCGCACCAGCTGCGCGGAGAGCTCCATATCGGTGGGCACGTAATAACGACTGTCCACAAAGCCCCAGAGCTTTACCACGGGATAGATGCTGAGATCCAGCGCGCCGCCGGACTGGTCATAGACCGTTTTCGCGGTGCTGAGCATCTTGGCAACCTGCGCGCTGACCACGACGTTGGCGCCGTTGGCATTGTTGATGGCATAGGTGGTGCTGGTGGGAAGCTTCGGGTCCAGCTGCGCGTCCATGGAATTGATGACGCTGGCGGCGGCCGCAAGGCCGGCCTCCGCGTTCTTGCCGTAGGCGGTCAGCGTCATGACGGTGTCCATGGCGAAGATCTGCTTCTGTTCCATCCTGGTCGAGGAGCCGCAGGCGCACAGTGCCAGCATCAGCGCCGCGCAGAGCAGCAGCGCGGCGGCGCGGCGGAAGCCCGGAGACCGTTTACAGGAGAGCTTTGTGTGAAGCATAGAATTCATCATAGTCCTTCAGCATGTATTTGAGGAGGTTCGGGGTGTCCAGCTGATACGGACACTTGGATGCGCAGGAACGGCAGCCGATGCAGTTTTCAATCTGATGCATCTTGGCATACCACTCATCCGTCATGTACTGCTGCCAGGGCGAGCGCCTCAGCAGCATGTTCATGCGGGCGCAGTTGCGGATCTCAATGCCCATGGGACACGGCATGCAGTAGCCGCAGCTGCGGCAGAAGCTGCCGGAGAGCTCTTCCCGCTCACGGGCAATGAAGGCTTCCATCTCCGCGTCCAGAACCGGGTCTTCTTCCGCCACGGCCAGCCACTGCTCCAGCTCCTCCAGCCTCTGCATGCCCCAGATGGGCACCACATTGTCATACCGGTTCATGAAGGCGTGACAGACGCGGGCATTGGTCAGCAGCCCGCCTGCAAGGCCCTTCATGGCGAGATAGCCGACGTTGGCGGCTTTTGCCTTTTCGGCAAGAGCCAGGTCGCGCTCGGCGGAGATGTAACTGAAGGGGAACTGCACGGTCTCAAAATAACCGGAGTCAATACACTGCTCAATCACGCCAACCCGGTGCGAGGTTACGCCGATGTGGCCGATCCAGCCGCGCGCCTTCGCCTCCAGAGCACCGGCATAGGCGCCGTCCGGATCCTCCGGGTCCGGCATCTCCGGCACCTGGTGAAACTGGAAAAGGTCAATGGTATCCGTCTGCAGCATCTTCCGGCTGTTCTCGATGTGCTTCAGCACGCCGGCCTTGTCCCTGGCAGCACTCTTGGTGGCGATCACAACGCTGTCGCGCACATCGTGCAGGGCGATGCCGAGCTTTTCTTCACTGTCGGTGTAGGCATTGGCGGTGTCAAAGAACCGGATCCCGCCATCGTAGGCGGCGCGGATAAGGCGGACGGCATAGTCCTTGTCACAGCGCTGCAGCGGCAGGCAGCCCAGTGCGGGCTTTGTGGCAACGAGGCCGCTTCTGCCGAGGACGACGTTTTTCATCTGTTTGCCTCCCTTTGAAATCTGAGTTCCCGAAATCCGGATTTCTGAAATCGGGGCTTTACTTTACGGATACTTTTTGCTATAATATCATCCGTTGCCCGGATTATACCAAATCCGCGGCAGTATGGCAACCTGCTTTTTGCAGCTGCCGTCTCAAGGTATGCGGCCGTAGCTCAGCTGGATAGAGTGCCAGACTCCGACTCTGGAGGTCGTGGGTTCGAATCCCGTCGGCCGTACCATATTAGACTGACACAAAAGTGCATAGGTCAGCCAGGAAGAGAACCTCTGTTATCAGGGGTTTTCTTTTGCTTTTGGCACATCCTCCATAGTTTTTTAAACTCATTTTACTATCTTCTCGGCAAAGCTCAAACAAAGCAATTGGAAAAAATCCACAATCGACACAATCGCTCGAGCTCGCTACGCTATTTGCTGCGTTTATCCACGATTTACTTCTGGGTTGAAAAAAGGCCCGCCGTATCAAAATGGTCGGAAACGATTTTTTTCGTAATTTCACCTGCTCACTCAATGCAGCACAGCTTCGCGCTCAGCGTGCTCACAGGACACTGTCCGCTTCCGCCCTCTGCATCGGTGAAAAGCATAAAATAGCTGTATAGTTGACAATTATCAATTAATGTGATATGCTTTTGATGTTTGATAAATGTCAATAATTGATAAAGAAAGGAGATTTGACGATGAATCAGATAGAGGTCCAGGCACTCGATTTGGGGATCATGGCTGCGTATCTAGTGCTGATGGCAGTAATAGGGATCACCGTGATGAAGCGCGTGAAAAACGCGGGGGACTATTTTATCGGGGGGCGGTCATTTGGGACACTGGTTCTCCTGACGACGGTATGTGCTACGCTGGCTGGCGGCGGCGGTCTGATGGGACGGGCGGGTGTTGCCTACTCCAGCGGATTCAAGGCAGTGATGACCGCAATCCCGTACCTGATCGGGATGTTTCTCTTTTCTGCCATTGCGGGTAAAATTTCGGCGCTGGGCTTCCAGCATAACATCACATCAATTCCGGATCTCTTTGAGAGACGGTTCGGAAAGCTCTCCAAGATCATTCTTGGCATTCTGATCACCTTTGCCATGATCGGCACGCTGGCTGCCCAGGTCACAGCGACGGCTACGATCCTCAGGCTCGTGCTTGCAAAATATAATCTTTCCTATACCCTTTGCGCCATCATATCCTGTCTGGTATTTGTCGTCTATACCGCCACTTCGGGGATGTTCGGCGTGGTATATACGGATCTCGTGCAGTTCTTCGTGCTGATCCTGTTCGCCTACATCATGATTCCGGCCGGGGCTTTGATCAAGGTCGGCGGATTCGGCGCCTTTTTCTCGGCGCTGGACAGTGCGCACACCACGCCTGTGATCAATGGCAGCATTCTTGGAGACATTGTGACGTACCTTGTCTTTACGCTGGCGGCAGCGGAGATGTGGCAGCGCGCCTTTGCTGCGAAAGACCGGAAAAGCGCCACCGCAGGGACTGCGATGGGGACAGCGGCCTATGCTTTGATGATCGTGATCGTCTATGCGATCGGGCTGCTGGGCTGGCAGATCCTCGGGCCGAACGTAGCTGAAGAATACGGGAGCCTTGACGCGGTGGTTCCTCTGCTTGCGATCCGGGTTCTGCCCAGCGGCCTTGTCGGGCTTGCGCTGGCGGGGATGCTGGCGACGATCATGTCCACGGCCGACAGCTACCTTCTGGTTTCGGTGCAGAGCTGCGTGCATGACGTCGGGAAAACGCTCTGGCCGGAAGTGTTTGGAAAATATGAGCTCCGGCTGGGGAGAATCTTCACGCTGCTGCTGGCTGTCGCGGCCCTTCTTCTGGCGCTCTGTTTCAAAAACGCTTATAACGTTGTCGTATTCTCCTGGGGCTTCTATGCTGCCGCGGCCGGCCTCCCCGCCTTCGCCGCGCTGGTCTGGAAGAAGGCGACAACGCCCGGCATCCTGGCGGGCATGCTCGGGGGCCTGGTGGTCAGTATCGGGTGGAAGGTCGCCGGTGAACCCTTCGGACTCGGATCAACGGTTCCCGGGACAATCGTATGCGGGATTCTTCTGGTAACGGTCAGTCTGCTTACGTACCAGAAGCATCCGAGCATATTCCTGGAAGTAAAAAAAGATAAAAACTGATAGACTTTTTCGTTACCCGCCTGTATAATCGTCAGCAGAACCGATCAGTCCCGGTAATCAGGGGAGGTGCAGTTTCATTGAGTACTGCCAGCTATGGAGAGGGAGAGCAGGGCGAAACACTTCTGTCCTCACTTTCAATGCTTTACCGGTTTGCATTGCAGAATATTTATGAAAAGCATGCGGATATCACCAAATCACAGTTTCTGATCATTGCCGCGCTATACAGGAATGCCAGCCTCACCATGTCCGAGGTGGCGGAGTACATCTCCTCCTCCCGGGAACAGGCGACAAGGGCTCTTTCCCCGCTTGCTGAAAAGGGCCTTGTGGAACGGTATACCGATCCAAGCTGCCGGAAGAATGTCCGCGTCCGCCTGACGTCTGACGGAAGGGAGAACATCCGGAGGCATATAGCCGTATCAGAGGAAAAGGTCCATCAGCGGCTTTCCGCATCACTGAATGAAGAGGAGATGACGGATCTGCGGCTTGCTTTTCAGACGGTAATCCGTCTTCTTGGAAAGATAAAATAGAAAAGTCTGCAACCGCAGGAAAAAGCGTTGCCTCATTCAGCTTACTGTTTGAGGCAGCGCCTTTTTTGTGCCCTTTCAATCATGCAGGCTGCTCTGCCCTGGTGCAGGTCATTTCAGAAACTTTTTTCAAATACCGCGGAAAAAACGCGAAAAACAGGCGAAAAAAACGCGTAGGAGATTTTCCCCGCGCATTGCTACACTGATCCCGGAATCGAAAGGTTCCGGGATTTTCTGTTTTTCAGGGGGGGCAGCCTGTTGCCGACTCAGAAACAACTGGACAACCTCAAAAAAGGCGCCTCCCAGTGAAACGGGTCTTCTTCGAAATGTGACGAACATCGGAATGGTCGAGCTTTCGGCACATGTGACGGAAGCGAGTGATATGGAGATTGTGAGGAACACATGCCTGCAAACACCGCAATTGAACGCACCGACCTTGTCTGACCAAACCTTCAACACCGTCCCCGGCCGGACCATCGCCCGGGAGCTCATCATCGCGTACCTGAACACCGGAACCACCTCGAACCCCATCTGGGATCCTCTGGGCCGCCGGGTGCAGGACAGCTCCACCGAGATGGACTGGAGCACCGACACCGTCCGGGACATCCTGGGCAACACCTACGGCACCATGAAGAAGCCCACCATCACCCAGACCTTTGAGCCCTGGGATCTGGACGGGGCGGATGAAGCCCAGCTGAAGATCTGGAACCTGGCCGTGAACGAGCAGAACCCCCAGGGCCTTACGGCGCTGGATATGCTCATTGTCCACTACTACGCCGGGGAGAGTGCCGCGCCCTTCGCCGAGCGTTACGCTGCCTGTATGGTCGAGGTTACGGGCATCGGCGGTGAGGGCGGCGGCAACATCGGGATGCCCATCACCGTCACCTACGGCGGCACCCGCACCGTGGGAACCGTCACGAAGGACGCCGCCACCGGGTCAATCACGTTTACGCCGGATACGTAAAAACAGGGCCGGTTTATCCGACCCTGAAAAAACTCTATTCTGGGAGTGTATATCCGCCGGTTCCGAGACCCGTACAGTGCCAGTTCCCGTCTTCCTGCAGCTGCAGCACGAACTCCCTGTAGCACATCAGCTTCCCTTCGTACTTTCCGCTTCCTTCACTGGTGTTGCCGGCCCAGATTCCCGGTGAGTTGAAGTCGAGCGGGACAAAGGCGTAATTGAAATAACCAACGCAGGGGAAGTCTTCCTCTGCAAACCGGAAAGGATATACGCATCCTGTTTTATGATTCTCAGTCCGCAGGCGCTTTCTGCTCTCTGATTGTTCGGATTCCGCAGTGGATCATATACACCGCCACCAGCAGGGAGCCGATCCGGTCCAGCCAGTAGGCCGCCTGGGTGCCGGGGAAAAGGAGAACCGCCGCCAGCGCCGTGACAACACAGGTGTCAACAGCCGTTTTTGCGCCGTACAGGCGCGCCTGAACGCCCAGGATGGCATTGCCCTGTCTGCGGTACAGGGCCGAATATCTCCGCCAGAAAATTCCGTTCGCCACGACACCGAGGAACGCGATTACCAGCGCGGGGACCACGTTCCCCTTGTCTTCATTGCCGGGAAGGAGGCTCAGAAGCAGCATGCTGAGCCCGCTGATACACATGATGACACCGGTAAACAGGTTGCCCTTTCTCTCCAGATCCCGTTTCCGCGGTTCCGGCATGCCCGGCCCTTTGTTTGTCACCGTATAGACCGCCAATGCGACAATCAGCGCCAGAAGCTCCGCGGTCCGTCTGGTGAAATCCGCAATCTGCGTGGAACTGTGCCCCACACGCAGGCCGAGGCCGAGAATCACGGGGCCGTATGAACTCATCAGAACGGAAACAAGCAGTGTCCGGAATCCGCTTTTCTTTTCCTGATCCATCCTGTCACCTCTCAGTGTGCGAGCAGAAGCAGCACGGCCGCAATAACGACCGGGACAGTCACCGTGTCGTATTCGCTGGGGGAAAACAGCTCCGTTGCCGTCCCCAGCAGAGCGCCGAGCGCGGCGAGCGGCAGCGCCTGCGCCAGAGCTAATTTCTGCGCGAACAGAAGAATGAGCATCCCGCTCAGAAACGAAACCGTCAGCATGGCGATGCTGCCTTCCCAGGATTTTTTACCGTCCGTCAGGCGGGAGCGGACTTTGTGCCTGCCGAAGGGAATACCGATCAGGGCGGCTGCCGCGTCACCGGTGCCCCACATGATAACCGCCGCGGCGGCGAGATGCGGCTGGCCGAACAGTCCCCATGCAACGGAAATCAGAGCCGCGAACGTGAAAAACAGGGACAGAAGGCTCCTCTTGATTTCTCCCGGCGTCTTCTGCACCAGGAGCTTATCATACCACGGCGCCCGCTCCAGCAGCGCCAGCACCGGATAGAGTACCACGGCAATCAGCACCGAGGTCAGCGCCGCCGCCTGCCAGCTTCCGGCAGCGAGAATCATCAGAGAAACGCCGGTAAAGGCAATAAAATGAAGCAGCTTCCGGAAAATAAAGGAAGGCAGCCTGGTCAGGAACCGAACCGGCACCAGAATCAGCAGAGCCGGGAGAATATAAGCTGCCAGAACCGCCAGGCAGTTCAAGATCTGTCTCAGCATAGATCAGGTCCTTTCCTCATTCTGTATGTAATAACTTCCGTCAGCTTCCGACTTGTCTGGCTGATTATACCATCCGTTCTGTCTGTTGAAAAGAAAAAACAATGTTTTCCTTACCAACCACCGTCACCGT
>CAZBXX010000025.1:0-23819 GCA_964495965.1 uncultured Oscillospiraceae bacterium
TCCTGCGGTGTGACGGGCACGATCTCACACCAGCCGATTGCCCGCGGCACAATCATGTGAAGGCGCCCGCCGGAAAACTTCTTGTCCAGCAGCAGCGTTTCTGTCAGTTCATCCGGGCCAAACTCTGTGCCGGTCGGCAGGCCGAAGCGCTGCAGCAGCTGCAGCAGCACATCCCGGGACGCTGCGTCCAGCCATCCCATCCGGACCGCCGCCCGGCCGATCATCGCCATTCCGGCGGCCACGCACTCGCCATGGGTCAGGCGGTACCCGCTGCGGCTTTCCACCGCGTGGCCGAATGTATGCCCCAGGTTCAGCAGCCTCCTGCGGCCGCGGTCCTGCTCGTCTTCCGCAACGATCTCCGCCTTCATGCGCACGCAGGTTTCGATAACCTCTTCCCTGCTGAAGCCGTCCCGCATCAGGGTATCAAAAAGGTCGGCGCTGCCGAGCACCGCGTATTTGATCACTTCCGCAAAGCCGGAGCGCAGTTCCCGCTCCGGCAGGGTGGAAAGCGTCGCGGTGTCGCACAGAACCAGCGACGGCTGGTAAAAGGCCCCGACCTGGTTCTTGGCGGCGGGGAGGTTCACAGCCGTCTTCCCGCCCACGGAGGAGTCCACCGCCGCGAGCAGGGTGGTCGGCACCTGCACATAGGGGATTCCCCGCTGATAGGTCGCCGCGGCGAAGCCCGCAAGGTCCCCCGTCACACCGCCGCCCAGCGCCGCCAGGCAATCGCTGCGGGAGAACTTTGCCTCCGTCAGCCGGTTCAGAAGCTCTCCGTAACAGGCAAGGCTCTTGGTGTTCTCCCCCGAGGGGAACACCACCGCCTCCGCTTCCAGACCCGCTTCCCGCAGGCTCTTCAGCGCAGCCTCCCCGTAGAGGGGAAACACCTGTTCACCGGAGACCAGCATGCAGCGCCGCGCCCCGGTGGCGGCGGAAACCGCCGTGCCGAGGGAAGAGAGCAGCCCCGCGCCGATGCGCACCTCATAGGCCGCCGACGGCGCCGTGACAGAAACCGTTCTCATCTGCCGTCCACCTCTTCCTTGATGCGTTTGCCCTCGTTCAGCAGCGCGGTCAGCTGTTCTTTGTCATCCGCTTCCATGGCCCGGCGGTAGGCGTCCAGATGGTCGATGATGCCGCTGATTTCAGCCAGCAGGTAGTCTTTGTTCTCCAGAAAAAGCTCCGCCCACATGGGCGCGTTCAGCCAGGCCACACGAGTCAGGTCCTTGTAGCTGCCGGCAGAGAAGCCGTGGTGGATGCGTGAAGTCGGGCTTTTGACATAGGCATTCGACACCACGTGCGCCAGCTGCGAGGTGAAGGCGATCATCTCGTCGTGCTTTGCCGCCGTGGTGACGGAAATCTTGCTGAAACCGGCAGGACTCAGCAGCTCCTTCACCCGCTCCAGCAGGAAGATGTCGTCAAAGTTCGGCGGCACAATGACCATCGGGGCGTTGCGGTAGAGGTTTGCCCGGGCATACTTGTACCCGGAATACTGCGTGCCGGCCATCGGGTGCCCGCCCACATAGGTAAAACCGTACTCCTCCGCAAGCGGGAAACAGGCCTCGCACACGACGCGCTTGGTCCCGCAGCAGTCCATCACCACGGGCTTCTGCCCGAAGTGCGGCGCAAACTCCCGTATGGCCCGGATGGCGGCCTCCGGATACACCGTCACCAGCACCAGGTCGCAGCTGCCAGCGTTTTCCGCGGTCAGTTCGCCGTCCACCTCGCCGGCCAGCATGGCGAAGTCCAGCACGGTTTGCGTGCGGTTGAGGGCCAGAACCTCCCAGCCTGCCGCGTGATAGGCTTTGGCGAAGCTGCCGCCGATGAGGCCCAGCCCCACAATGCCGATCCTGCTCATGCCACAATCCCCCGGATGGCACGGACCTTGTCCGCCAGTTCCGCAAATTCCTCCGGCCGCAGCGACTGCGCGCCGTCACACAGCGCGTGGATGGGATCATTGTGCACCTCAATGATAAGGCCGTCGGCACCGCCCGCCGTTGCCGCCAGTGCCATCGGCGGCACCAGCCTGGCAATGCCGGTCGCGTGGCTCGGGTCCACGATCACCGGCAGATGCGTCAGCTGATGCAGCATCGGCACCGCCGCCAGATCCAGCGTGTTGCGGGTGTAGTCCGAGAAGGTGCGGATGCCGCGTTCGCACAGGATCACCCGCTCGTTGCCGCTGGCCATGATGTACTCGGCGCTCATCAGCAGTTCCTTCAGCGTATTCGCAAGGCCACGCTTTAACAGAATGGGCTTGTCCAGGTGTCCCAGCTCGCGCAGCAGGTCAAAGTTCTGCATGTTCCGCGCGCCGACCTGAATCACGTCCACGTCCTCAAAAAGCGGGAGGTCCATGATGTTCATCAGTTCCGTCACTATGGGGAGGCCGGTCTCCTGCCGGGCGATTTTCAGCAACTCCAGCCCGTCGGCCTTCAGGCCGGCAAAGTCATACGGTGAGGTCCGCGGCTTGAAGGCGCCGCCCCGCATCAGCTGCGCGCCCGCAGCCTTCACGGCCTTCGCCACGGTCACGATCTGGTCCTCGCTTTCCACCGAGCAGGGCCCCGCGATCATCACGAAGTTTCCTCCGCCGACTTTCACATCGCCCACTTCCACCACCATATCCTCCGGGTGGAACTTGCGGTTACAGCACTTGAAGGGCTCCGTAACCCGCTTCACCGAGTCCACGATCTCCAGGCTCTCCACCAGGTCGATATCCACGCCGCTGGCGTCGCCGATCAGCCCGAGCACCGTCTGGAACTCCCCGACCGAGACATGAATTTTCAGCCCCAGCGCTTCCAGCCAGGCAATCAGCTGCGCTCTTTTTTCTTCCGGAACACCGTGCTTCAGAATAACAATCATGACTGCCCTCCAAAACTGAAAACCGCACAGGATAACCTGTGCGGCAATTTCTTCTCATGCATCCGTATGAGCTCTGTTTGCACCACAAATTATCCTTACCGAAGCCTGTCAGTAAAGAAATAATAATAGGGTGCAAAACGGAAAGCCTTCATAGCGGACTCCACTGATTCAAAAGATGGGTGTATGATAGTCCAAACACGCGGGAATGTCAATCTTTTTTTCTGTTCGTTTCCCTGTCAGGCCGTTACCTCTTCAAAAACCTCTCTGAAGACCGGCAGGGCCCGCTCGATGGTTTCCTTTGAGGTGCAGTAGCCGAGGCGGATGTAGCCCTCCACGCCGAAAGGATCGGAGGGAACCACCAGCAGGTTTTTCTGCTTTGCCAGTTCGGCAAACGCCCTGGCATTCCCGCCGGGAACCTTGACAAACAGATAGAAGGCGCCGTCCGGCTTCACGCATTCATAGCCGATTTCCGTCAGGCCTTCGTACAGGAGCTTCCGGTTGACCTTGTAGGCCTCCAGATCCGGCATCACGTCAATGCACTCCGCCACCGCGCGCTGGATGACCGACGGGGCGCAGATGTGCCCGCAGGCCCGGGCAGCGCCGGCAACGGCCACAAACAGCTCTCTGGAATCCGTGGCCTCGGGCGGCACAAAAATGTAGCCCATACGCTCGCCGGGGATGCTCAGGGACTTGGACCAGGAGTAGCAGACGATGGTGTCGCGGTAAATGGTCGGGATGAAGGAGACAACCGCCCCGTCATAGACCAGTTCCCGGTAAGGCTCATCCGCAATGATATAAATGGGATGTCCGTAGGCCTCGGAGCGCTCCTTCAACAACTTTGCCACCGCCTCCAGGGTCTCCCTTTTCAGCACGGCGCCGCTGGGGTTATTCGGTGAATTGAGAACCACAGCCTGGGTATTCTCGTTCACGGCCTCGGCCAGCGCAGGAATGTTCACCTGAAAGGCTTCCAGATCGGCCGGAACCAGCACAAATTTGCTGCCGGAAGCCTCGGCAAAGGCCTTGTATTCCATAAAATACGGCGCAACGCCGACAATTTCACTCTTCTCCGTCTTCAGGGAAAGCATCACGGTCAGCAGCGCCGGCGCCGCACCGCAGGTGATGAAGACATTTTCCGGCCCGGCCTGGACGCCGAAACGCTCCCGCAGATTCTTCGCAACCGCCGCACGCAGCGGATCGCCGCCCATGCTGCTGGTGTAGCCGTGAATATGAACGCTGCTCTCGGTTTCCAGCAGGCGGCAGATGCTTTCATTGAACTTTGCCGGCGCCGGAATGGAGGGATTGCCGATGCTGAGATCAAAGACGTTCTCCTCCCCCACCACTTTGGCCTGCTGCCGTCCGTATTCAAAAATCTGGCGGATTTCATTGGGCGCCGCGCCCAGGGCGTATGTGCTGTGATTGTACATGCTACCGCTTCCTTTCATCTGCCGACCGTTGCGTATTGCCGTCATTTTCAGCAGTCAAGCCATTTTAGCAGATTCTTTCCCGCTTTGCAATTCCCAGCAGCCCGGCTCCGAAAAAAAGTTCTTGAATTCACCGGCCGGATATGATATAGTAACTGCGCTCCGGAGGGTTAGCTCAGCTGGTTAGAGCGTCCGCCTCACACGCGGAAGGTCGACGGTTCGAGTCCGCCACTCTCCACCACAATTTGTCCGGAAACCTGGCTTAATTGCGGGCTTCCGGACTTTTTTTGTCACTTTTAAGCGGTAATTATCTCGGTCTGCACAGCAGCTGCCCCGGCCGGATTTGAGTGACAATGAGTGACAAAGTGAGTGACAAAGCCCTTTTTCATGCAATTTTCTGCCTGATTTTTTCAAGCCGGCGCCTGTCGGAGACGGAATAATGCTGTTCATTTGTCTGAACGGCGTGGCCGAGAATCAGGGCGCGGTCGGCGGAAGACAGTTCTTTTTCAATCAGTAATGAATTAAAAGCAATGCGGAAGGCATGATTATTGGAAGTTTTGATGCCGAGATTTTTACAGGTTCTCCGAAGATGCTGCTCATACGAATCCTTTGAAACCGGGTTCCCGTTTTTGTCGTGAAACACATACTCGGAAGCACCGGGGAGTTTTTCTGCAAGGGCAAGCACTTCATCTGCTTTCGGAGTTCTGGGAACGAACCGTCCTCCGTGAGGATGCTTCCGCTCGTCTTTGGTGTAATCAACATCACGGAAAACCTACAGGACTTGTCTTCACGTTTGAGAGACCGGTCATTGAGCCGGATTATTACGGGGAATAATCAGCCCGAGACGGTGGCGGTAGTGGGTAAAGTAAACATATCGAGCCCTTTGCATTTTTAGGGGAGTATGATATAGTATTTGCAGCAGAAGCGAAACAAAGGGGGTCGCAGACATGAGGGCCATGGATGACTTCTACCGGAATAACCGTCTGAGCAATCCTGATGATATTGACGCACTTCTGGAAGTTGCCGAAATCACACGGCATTTGCTTTTTAAGGAACTTTATTCTGATATCTGCCAGCTGATATGCTATACGGTTCAGAACGGCTATTATGAAGCCTTCTCATGGATGATGGCTGTTTTGCAGGAAGAGTATGAAAAACCTGAAAACACCGGCCTGACTGACTTCTCCTGCGAACTCGGCAGATCGATTCCTCAATACAATGAGTTTACCCGAAGGCTTGATATCGACTTCAACGTGATCGACAATGATTTTGAGAAGGCCTTTGACCATCACGGTGAAGTTCAGTCCTTTTTCAACATCTACAAATACAAAACCGCCTATAAAAACATCTTTCTGGTCACGGAAGAAAACTTTGACCTGATGGACAACGATTTCATCCGCTATAAACTGCTAATCTCAAGATGCCAGGAGAAGAATTGACTGCTTTCATTCTCTGCAGAGGAGGTATCCCCTCCTCTGCTGTTATTAATTCTTCGCGGTTTACCTGGCGGTGAGCTCGCCCTGCATGGCAGTCTCCACTTCCTGCCTTAATGGGCGCTTTATGGTCGGCAGACCTTTTCATGATGAAATGAGTCTGGTATAATCGATTCGACAACCCGGAATCTCTGGAGGTGATAGAATGATCAGAAAGACCGATTACGATATCAATAAAATCGGGAGTTTTGAGAAGGAATGGCTGTATCACAGAAAATGCCAGGACTGGTGGTATGCAACCGGTTATCTGGATGATGAGGGAGGAAACCGTTACTCCTTCCAGTTCACAGTTCTTTCCCTTTATGCGGGTCCGCATATGATCACCTGCATGACGGCACTGACCGATTTCCAGACGGGCGAACATCACTACTGCCAGTCACCAACTTTATTTACGAAGAACCTTAACCTGACAGAAACCGAGATTTCCTTTAAGGATATGGCCCGCGCGGCAAAAACAGGCAAAGGCATCTGTTTTCATACGAAGGAGAAATATTTCGAACTGAGCCTGGAAACAGAATACCGGAAGGGCCCCGTATGGCACTGCGATCACGGAAGGCTTCAGATGGGCGAAGAGGGCGACAGGCAGACCACCTATTATTATTCCTATACGAATCTGCCTACAAAAGGGATCCTGAATTATAAGGGGAAAGAACTGAAAGTCACCGGAAAAACCTGGTTTGACAAGCAGGGCGGCACTTTTTCTCTGAAACCCGAGCACGGCTGGGAATGGTTCTCTCTTCGTTTTTTTGACGATGAGGAAATGATGCTGTTTTATTTCCCCATCAACCGTTATCAGGACGGAACGTTTATTGATGCGGAAGGCACAGCCGTGCGAATGAACGGGTATACGCTGCAGACCACGAAGTTTATCGAGACAGAAACGCCCCAGGGAAAGAGCGTGTTTTCAGCGGGCTGGGAACTCAATACGCCGGGATTGAAAGAGGAACGCTACACCATCACGCCGATTCTGGAGGGAGCGATCAATTTCGCTTATTATGAGGAGCTTTGTGCGATCCGCAATTCAGCAGGCAGGGATGTCGGGCTGTGCTTTGTTGAGCTCTGGCCGTTTATGCACAACTCGCCGGATAAGGTAAATCTTGCAAATTTATTTAAGAAAATGGAATTCTGACCCTTCCCTCTCCATCCGGAACTGAAGCCGGCAAATCCGGTCAGGCAGGCCGGATACGACCCTGCGCGCAGGGCAGGCCCCCTGTCCGGCTGTACTAATCATCAGGAAAGAATGCATTTCAGGAGGATTCCAGAGTATGAGATTTCAGGTTCTAATCGTCATTCTGGCGGTCGCTGCCTGCCTGTGCGGCTGCGGATCCGGCCAGACGCCGGTTGAGAAAGCATCCTCCCACAGAACCTACAGCCTCACATCGGTTCATACGGTGAACGGGCGGCAGGGAGTCTGTGTTGAGGGAAACTATTACTGGGTCAGCGGTTCGACCACACTGGCAAAGTATGACTCTGACTGGAACTTGATTGCTGAGAATACGGATCCGTTTGCTGACTTTGAACTTGAGGTCAACCACATCGGTGACATTGACGTCTGGCAGAATGAGCTGTATCTGGGTGTTGAGTATTTTGTGGACGGAGCCGGCAGGAATATACAGGTTGCTATCTATGACGGAGATACGCTGACACTCAAGCGGGTGTTCCCTTTTCGGGCGGACACGGGCCAGCTTGAGTGCTCCGGGATTGCGGTAGATCCCGACTCCGGCACCGTCTGTATGTGCTCATGGGTCGATGATGAATCCAGCGCTTATCTGTATCAGTATGATCTGCATACCGGAGATTACCGGGGCAGGCTGCTGATGGATCCGGCGCCGCGGTGGATACAGGGCGTTGCATACTATGACGGCAGTCTGTATGTGACCAGCGATGACGGGGACGCCGATGAAGATCAGCCGGATCACATGTATCGGATTGACATCAGTAAAGACCGCACCCGCGGCAGCGTCACCCTGGAGAAAACCTTCGATGAGGTAATCAGGCAGGGTGAAATTGAGGGGCTGACCTTTGACAGAGAGAAGCGGCGTTTTCTGCTGCTTTACAACAGAGGGGCCCGTATCGTTCTCGGCATGCCGAAGGGATTCTACGATGGATACACAGAGGAAATACACGAGGTGTTTGAATTCGATATTACATGAAACATGGCGGGCAGCCGCCTGACTGACAGATTCCGGTTTTCAGAGGAGGAGTTCCCTCCTCTGCCTTTTTGTACAGCAAAAAGCAGCCTCCGGAGAGGCTGCCAATATGGAAACCGGGCTGTTGCCCGGGAAGGAGGCCGGACAATTATGGCCCGGTCCCGGGACACATTTTAACAAAGCAGGCCGGCTGGGTCAAGAGGCTTGACCGCTCGCCGGATGGGCGACCGGAGGCGGACTCCGTTCTGCTTATCACCGCGTACCCTCCCAAAGGAGCCTCAATACATCGCTTGCGGTCGGCGGACATCCCCGTGCGCAAAAGTCAGCTCCGGCGCAGCAGTTGCCGACGCCGAGTCCATTGATGCTTTTTCCGGTTTTCCTGCTTTCCTCCTTGACATTTCGGCTGCTCTGTAATAGCCTGTGTTATACCTGTTTCGCAGCAGGTGTTACATGATATGGAACTCGGATACGTGGAGGAGACTCATGAAACGAATCCTGTTTGCTCTGCTGGGGTCGGCGGTACTTCTGCTGGCAGGTTGCGCTTCCGCCGCACAGGTCATGGACGGAGACGGGATGGTCAGAGAAACGAGCTACACTCAGATCTCGCAGAACGAAGCCGCAGTGATGATGTGCCGAGACGATGGGCATGTAATCGTAGATGTCCGCAGGCAGGATGAATATGAAGCCGGGCATATTCCGGGCGCGATCCTGATCCCGAATGAGAGCATTGAAACGGAGCGGCCGGAAGAGCTTCCGGATTTGGATCAGGTCATTCTGATCTACTGCCGGAGCGGGAATCGCAGCAAACAGGCCGCGCAAAAGTTCGCGGATATGGGGTATACCAATATCTACGAGTTCGGGGGGATCAACACCTGGCCCGGAGAGATCGTGACAGGAAAAAGCACTGTGGAGGTACCGGAGAATATGAAAACAATCTATCTTGCAGGCGGCTGCTTCTGGGGAATGCAAAAATTCTTCGACCAGTTTGACGGCGTGGTTCGTACTGAAGTCGGCTATGCAAACGGGCCGGACGAAGCCCCGAGCTATCAGGACGTATGCAGCAGCAGCGGCCATGCCGAAACTGTGCGGGTTGATTATGACCCTGCTGTCATTAGCCTGACTGATCTGCTGAATTACTATTTCATGGTGATCGATCCGCTCTCCGTTAACAGGCAGGGCAATGACCGGGGCATCCAGTACCGGACAGGGATCTATTACACGGAAGAAGATCAGCTTCCGGAGATCGAAGCAGTTTATCAGGCAGAAGAAAAGAACGCCGGAGCAAAGCTGGCGGTTGAGCTTCTCCCGCTGGAAAACTTCTTCCCCGCCGAGGAGTATCACCAGAAGTATCTGGACAAGAATCCCGGCGGCTACTGTCATATCCCGAGCAGTTACTTTGACCTTCAGCAAAACAGCACAAACTGAAAAAGGAGAAATAAAGCAATGAGCAAAAAACTGATCGCCTATTTTTCAGCCAGCGGCAGCACCGCAAAGCTGGCGAAGACCCTGGCCGCGGCTGCAGATGCCGCGCTGTATGAGATCCGCCCCGCCGTGCCCTATGAGCGGCGCGATCTGAACTGGATGGACAAGAAGGCCCGCAGCACGGTCGAGATGCAGGACAAAAACTGCCGTCCGGCGCTTGCCGATCATGACGCGCCGGTCGCGGACGCCGACGTCATCTTCGTTGGTTTTCCGGTGTGGTGGTACCGGGAGCCCAGCATCATCGACAGCTTTCTGGAGGCTTATGATTTCGGCGGCAAGACGGTCGTGCCTTTCCTGACCTCCGGCGGGAGCGACCTCGGCGAGGGCCAGGGCCGGATCGAAGCGCTGGCAAAGGGCGCCACGGTGCTACGCGGCAGGCGTTTTTCCGCCCGCGCTTCGGAGAGCGAGCTTAAAGCCTGGATCGCCGGGCTGAGCATTGACTGAGAGAGCAGCATCACGAAAACAATTGCTTCCCGGAATTGAGGCTTTTGCAAAAATTATATCCCCCCCTGGGGCTTGTACGCTCCGGGAAACCGCTCTATACTGAGGTTACTACCATCAGAGGGGGTAATGATTTATGCATATGGCAGACGCCTTACTTGCTCCGGCTGTAGCCGCAACGATGTATGTGGCATCCGGCACAGCAGCAGGAATCTCCATTCACAAGCTGAAAAAGGATGATGAGCCGCAGAAACTTCCTGTTATGGCTGTGACTGCAGCGCTGGTTTTCGCCGGTCAGATGATCAACTATACGATCCCCGGGACCGGCTCTTCCGGCCATATGTGCGGCGGCATGCTGCTTTCCGCGCTGCTCGGGCCGTATGCCGGGTTCCTTTCAATGATTGTGATCCTCGCAATACAATGTCTTTTCTTTGCCGACGGCGGTCTGATGGCTTTGGGCGCGAATATATGGAACATGGCGTTCTACGGCTGCTTCGTCGGCTATTTCCTGATATGGCGCCCCATCATGCAAAGCCACTGGTTCGGGGAAGGCAAGTCCGCGCAGCGCGCCAGAATTGTTGCCGCATCGATCATCGGCTGCATCGTAACACTGCAGCTTGGCGCGTTCTCCGTTGTCCTGGAAACAAGCCTCTCCGGCATTACGGAACTTCCGTTCGGCGCCTTTGTCGCGCTGATGCAGCCCATCCATCTGGCCATTGGCCTCGTCGAGGGTCTGATCACTTCTGCGGTACTGCTCTTTGTGTATGAATCCCGTCCGGAACTGCTGCAGGGCGTTGAGCCTGCAGCGGGTGAAGAGTCCAAACGTTCGCTCAAAGCTGTGATTGCAATCCTTGCGGTCGTAGCTCTTGTTGTCGGCGGCGGACTGAGCCTGCTGGCCAGCTCCAATCCCGACGGACTGGAATGGGCGCTGTTCGGCAATGCGGAAGAAGGTTATGCCGAGAACATGGGCCTTGATGAGGAAGACTTCGGTGTGTCAAGCAAGGCAGCCGACACCGCAGGCGCCATTCAGGAGAAGACCTCGTTCCTGCCGGACTATGCCTTTGCAGATAACGACACCGCCGTGGGTACAACGGTCTCCGGTATTGTCGGGTCGGCAATGGTTGCGGGCGTCGCCATTCTGATCTGCCTTGCGGGCGGTTTCTTCCGCAAGAAGAAGTCAAGCTGATCAGACTGAAGAATGTACCTGGTGAAAGGGGCATCGGACGATGCCCCTTATCCGTTACTCTGTTATCTGAATGAAGAGAGTATTCCTATGAACAAGATGCAGAGAGCAATACGGGACCTGTCCGAAATGGACGAACTTGCCCTGCGCTCCTCACCGGTCCACGGTCTTCACCCCATAGCCAAACTGCTGACCACGATCCTCTATATCCTTGTCACAATTTCCTTTGACAAGTATGATCTGGGCGGTTTGGTGCCGATGGTGCTCTGGCCGATCCTGCTCTTTCAAATCAGCGGGATTGAAGTAAAAACCTGCTTTTACAAGCTGCGTATTGTTCTGCCGCTGGTTATGGCCGTCGGTCTGTTCAATCCGTTTTTTGACAGGACGGTTCTGCTGTGGCTTGGCGGTATTGCCGTTTCCGGCGGAGTCATATCCATGCTGACTCTGATGCTGAAAGGCGTTTTCTGTCTGATGGCTTCTTTTCTGCTGATGGCAACCACACCCATTGATCATCTTTGCGCGGCGCTGCGCCGGCTTTATGTCCCAAAGCTGCTTGTGACGCTGCTGCTTCTGACCTATCGCTACGTCGGTGTGATGACGGAAGAGCTTGCCGTGATGACGGACGCCTATCATCTTCGTGCGCCGGGCCAGAAAGGGATCCACATCTCTGCCTGGGGCTCTTTTCTGGGGCAGCTGCTTCTGCGCAGCATGGACCGCGCACAGGAACTGTACTCCAGTATGCTGCTGCGGGGATACCATCAGCATTTCCATTATGCGGATATCAGGCCCTTCCGGGGCCGCGACGCGCTGTATACGGTTCTGTGCGGGGCTGTTTTCCTGCTCCTGCGGACGGTCAGGATTGCGGAACTGCTGGGCAGAACGCTTGTGAGGTGAGACAGATGATCGAATTTCAGAATGTGAGCTTTGCATATGAAAAGGATCGCCCCGTTCTGAAGGGGCTGTCCTTTCATATCCGGAAAGGGGAAGCCGTTGGTTTGATCGGGGCCAACGGCGCGGGAAAATCCACTGTCATGAAACTGCTGCTCGGTCTGATTGAGGGCGAAGGAAGAATCCTGGTGGATGGCACCGAAGTCCGCCGGGATACCCTGCCGGAGATCCGTAAAAAACTGGGTTTTGTGCTTCAGAATTCCGATAACCAGATGTTCATGCCCACTGTTTACGAGGACATGATGTTCGCCCCGCTCAACTACGGACTTGGCCGTGAAGAGGCCGAAGCCCGGGTCGACGCTGTTCTGGAGCGGCTGCACCTCACGGAACTCAAGCACCGTTACAATCACAGGATTTCCGGCGGCGAGAAGCGAATGGCGGCAATTGCCACGATTCTGGCAATGGAGCCGGAGGCTGTTCTGATGGACGAGCCAACCTCGGCCCTCGATCCGTATAACCGCCGTATTGTGATCAACACGATTCGCGAGCTGGAACAGACCAAGCTCATCACCTCGCACGATCTGGATATGATCCTTGATACCTGTGACCGGGTGATCCTGCTCTGGGATGGTCAGATTGCGGCAGACGGCCCGGCACAGGTGATTCTGAAAGACCGGGCACTGCTTGAGCAGAATCGCATGGAGTTACCGCTGTCTCTCTGCCCGCGCTTCGGAGAGTGAGCTCAGGGCCCGGATCGCCGGGCTGAAGCTGGACTGAATGGGATCAGCGCAGAATCATACGACAAAAACCAGTCAAAGCAGAAACCGGCAGGAGTCCGCATCAGGATTCCCGCCGGTTTCTGCAATCCGGCGTATGAACTTTTTACAGCTGCGTGAAATTCCCGCAGGAGATGCAGCGTTACCGAAGCGCCTGTTTTCCGTTCTGCAGCCGGAGCAGCACGGCAAGCACCGGCAGCACGATCAGCGCGGCAAGGAAAATACTGGCGTCCGGCAGAAAGCTGACGGTTCCGTCGCTGTTGGTGATTTCGGCGGCGTTTCGCAGGACAAAAGCGCCGATGGCGGGCCCGATCAGGCCGGGGATAAAGACCTGCCCGATGATCCGCACTCCCTGAAACTGGCCGGCCCGGTTTTCGGGAATCCGGTCACGGATCTCGGCGCCGAAGACCGCCATGCCGGTGAGGTATCCCGACATCATCAGCAGTGATCCGGCAAAGACCGGCGCGAAGCTGCGGAAGAAGTACAGCAGCAGATAACCGAGGGCCAGCATTCCCAGCGCGGGCCAAACGCTGAAGCGGAAGCCGTGCCGGTCGATGACTCTTCCGTACAGGGCGGTCACGAGGGCGGCAAGAATGATGGCGGGAGCGAGAATGAGCACATAGTTCTTCATGCCGAGGGTCTGTTCATAGTAGATGAGCAGATAGGGCATGAAAATCTGAATGGAAATGCCGAATACCGCAAAGCACAGCAGCAGGCCGTACAGAAGCCGGTTGTTCCGCCAGGTGGACGGCAGGAAGCTGTAGGTCAGCGTCTGCAGATATGGCAGCTCCGACCGGCGGATCCGAGGCGCTTCTTCGATCAGGAAGAAGCCTAGCAGGCCGATGAGCGCAGTCGCGATGCCGATGATGTAGTAAATGGTTTTCCAGCTGGAGGCCCTGTCCAGGTCAAAGCCCATGAAACCGCCGAAGACAATCAGGATGGAAACCAGCGGCATCATGGAGTTGAGGGCTTCGATTTTTCCGCGGTTGCTGCTGTCGCCGCGGTCGGTCAGCCAGGCGTTATAGGCGGCGTCATTTGCCGTGGAGCCGAAAAAGGTCATCACACAGTCCATGACGATGGTCAGCATCACACTGTGGATATAGGCAAAGCTGATAATCGTGAAGCCCCAGATCAGGTAGCCGAAGGACATGAACGCCTTTCGTTTTCCCAGCATGTCCGAGGCGGCCCCCATCAGGATGGTCGTTACGGCGGCGGTAACCGCGCTTGCCATCACCATCGCGGAGATTTCCGAGGCGGACGCATGGAACATTTTGTAGATGAACACGTTGAAATACATGTTCTCAACCACCCAGGCAACCTGACCCATCAGGCCGAAGACGAGCATGGCGGTCCAGAACTTTCCGCCGAGTTTTGTCTGCATGGAGCACACCCCCCTTTCAGGCATATCATATTCTGCCGTATGCCGTCTGTCAAGCGGCAGGCGGTCGCGGGTGGACAATGCCGCCTGTTTTGCACGGACAATGGCGATGGTTTTTGCTTTTTGAATTGACATGGACAGCGAAAATGTTATAATATTTTATTTGGTTAAACTGGGATTTTATCCGCTGAATTTCTCAAGGAGTCAGCTCATGACCGGACGTTTCAACAACAGAACAGGAGGCCGCCCCGGCAGGCTGCTGATCTGCCTGCTGCTGGCAGCAGTCTGCCTGTCGCAATGCCTGGTTACCGTAGGCAGCGCGGCGGAAAACGAGATTCTCAATCTCTCCGGCAACCGGAACATCGGGCTCTCCATTGACCCGGTTGAGCAGAGCGAGGGCTTTTCCGCAGTGCTGTACAACAACCGGAACGGCCTGCCGACCTCTGAGGCAAACGCCATCGCACAGACGGCCGAGGGCTTTATCTGGATTGGCAGTTATGCCGGTCTGATTCGCTATGACGGCAGCAGTTTTGAGCGTGTCAGCCCTTCCTCCGGGATCGCAAATGTACGCTGCCTTTTTGTGGACAGCAGGGACCGGCTCTGGATCGGAACCAACGATTCCGGCGTGTTCACCATGGTGAAGGGCAGCCACCAGAACTGGGGCAGGGAGCAGGGCCTGCGTTCTGTCAGTGTCCGCGCCATCACCGAGGATGAGAAGGGGCTCATCTATGTCGGCTGTGCTGCCGGCGGGGTCGCGATGATTGACGATACGCTGAAGCTCAGCCTGCTGGAGGATGAGCGGCTTGACCGGAAGACGATCTGGGAGCTTCGCCCCGGCGCGGACGGCCTGG
Source organism: uncultured Oscillospiraceae bacterium (assembly GCA_964495965.1). Taxonomy (GTDB): domain Bacteria; phylum Bacillota; class Clostridia; order Oscillospirales; family Oscillospiraceae; genus Limivicinus. The sequence continues at coordinate 14,914 of CAZBXX010000025.1, forward strand.
TGTACGGCCTCACTCAGGACGGGGATCTCTTTACCCTCAGGGACGGCAGCGTGGTCACCTTCCTCAGCAGTGACGAGTGCCGCATCAAAGGCGTCCGCAGCATCCTGCCCGACCCGGAATACCCGGGACGGCTGTATGTGGGGACGGAGGACTCTGAAGTCTGCTACGGCAGCCTGCAGGATAATTTCCCCTCCATCGGCAGAAAGGACATCTCTCCTCTCTATTCGGCAACGACCATGGAGTACATCAGCGGGCAGATCTGGATCTGTGCCGAAAACGGAATCGGCAGGCTGGGCAACGATGGCTTCCAGATAGTGAAGAACGTTCCCATGGGCAATTCCATCGAGCACGTGATGACCGATCACGAAGGAAACCTCTGGTTCGTATCCTCCCGGCAGGGCCTGATGAAGATCGTGCCCAATCTGTTCTCAGACCTCTTTGAGCGCTACGAACTGCCCTCGACCGTTGTCAACAGCACCTGCCTCAGCGACGGGAAGCTGTTTATCGGCACGGACAGCGGGCTGATTGTCATGGACGGCGACCGAAAGCTGGACAGCGTCCCGCTGACTGGGGCCGTAACCGCGTCCGGTGAAGAGCTGGAGGCGGACGATCTGCTGACGATGCTGGACGGGCTGCGCGTCCGCTCCATCGTCCGGGACCGCAGAGGTAGACTCTGGATCTCCGGCTGGCGCAAGTACCTGCTGTGTTATGATCAGGGGAACGTGACGGCCTATACACAGGAGGACGGGCTGTTCTCCAACGCGGTCCGTGCGATCTGCATAGGGAAAGACGGCTCGATCCTGACCTCCGGAACCGGCGGCGTGAGCGTGATTCAGAACAACCGTGTGAAAGCCTCTTACGGTGCGGAAGACGGAATCGTAAACGAGGATATCCTGACCGTGGCGGAAGGCTTTCAGGGTGAGCTGATCCTCGGTTCGGACGGCGACGGGATCTACGTGATCGGCCCGGACGGGACCAGGCGGATCGGAACCGAAGACGGGCTGCGCTCCGACATTATTCTGCGCCTGAAGCGCAGCAGAACGCAGGACCTCTTCTGGATCGTCACCAGCAATTCCCTTGCCGTGATGACGCCGGACTATCAGGTGCAGACGCTCCGGCAGTTCCCCTATCCCAACAACTACGACATCTATGAAAGCAGCAGCGGCGAAGTCTGGATTCTCTCCAGTGCGGGAGTCTATATCGCTTCCGCGGAGGAACTGCTGGCCGACGGTCAGTATGAGCCGGTGTTCTACAGCATACAGAGCGGACTTCCCTTTGCGCCCACGGTCAATGCCTACAGCGAACTGACCGAAGACGGCGACCTGTATATCGCGGGCACCGAGGGTGTGGTCCGGGTGAATATTGAGACGCCTTTCCGGGATTTCACGGAAATGAAGATCGAGCTTCCCTATGTGGAAGCCGATGACGTGCGCTACTATGCCGATGAGACCGGCAGGTTTACCGTTCCGGGGAATGCGAGCAAACTGACGCTTTACCCGTTTGTGTTCAACTATTCGCTGATTGATCCGCAGGTTTCCTACCGTCTGGACGGTTTTGAGCGGACTGACGAAACGGTTCTTCGCAGCAGACTGGCGCCTGTGGATTATACGAACCTGAAGATCGGCGCCTACACCTTTATCATCACGGTGAAGGATCCGACAGGTCACGGCTCTCAGAGCGTGTCGTTCCCGATTGTCAAGGGGAGGGAGCTGTCCGCCGGATCACTTGGAACCATCATGATGATATCCGCGGCCCTGCTGATGCTGGGCGGGCTGCTGATGTCCACTGCCATGTACCGGAAGCGTGCCAGGCTGGAGGACAGGCTGTTTCTCCTCATGATCCTTGTGCTGGCTGCGATGGCGGTGGGTGAACTGCTGTCCTTCCTGCTGGAGTACAGCACGATGCTTCTCGCAAGGGAACTGATGATCCTGGGGAACACGGTCTTTTACATTGCGCTGACCGGCTTCCCCTATCTGGTGCTGGTGTATCTGGAGTGCCGTATCGATCCGGACCGGCACGCGCTGCGGAAAAAGAAGCTCCTGTTCGGGATTCCCTGCCTGCTGATACTTCTTGCGGTGCTCATCAACCTGGAAACCGGATGGATCTTTTCGATCCGGGACGGGAATGTGTTCCATGCCGGGCGGATTTCCGGACTGATGTTTCTGCCGCCCCTGTTCTATCTGCTGTTCTCCCTGGTGAGGGTGTACCGGGTCAACAGGCTGCTGGCGCTGCTCGGCTTTTTCCTGATCGGCGCCCGGCTGGCCCTGGAGCTCTGGTGTCAGAGCATTTCCTCCACGGTGTTTATCTTTACGCTGATTCTCGTGTGTGTCCGTCTCCATGAGATGAACCGCCCGCTGTCAGAGGAGGCGGAATCATGACTGCACTCAATGGAACCGCAACCGTGTCCTGCTACGCGGACGTCGTGGCGCTTCTGGTCACGCTTCTGCTGCTGGTTCTGTCCGGGCTTCTCTACCGGCGGAAAAACACTGCCCTGCGTCTGTTCGGTTATCTCCTCCTGGCTCTTGCGCTGACCTGTGTGCTGAGTTTTCTCTGTCACGCCATGGCCGGGCAGACGGCCCCGTGGCGTCACACGCTGATCATTGCCGCCCGAACCCTGTGGGAGTGGTGCGCGTTTCTGATCATCCTGCTGTGGTGCGCGTTTGTGGACGCAAGGCTGCACGGAGAGAAAAAACAGTTTTCCCTGACGGATCTGCTGTATTACGGGCCTTTCGGCGTGTTCACCTTTTTCCTGCTCGTCAATCTGCTGACCGGGGCCGTGTTTTCCTATACGGAAGACAACCAGTTTGAACCGGGGCTGCTGTACTATATTTTTCTGGCGATCGAGGCCGTATACTTCCTGGTGTCTCTGATCCGGGTCCGGCTTTACGACGCGCAGTCCGCGAAAATCCGCTTTCTCCGGGTTCTGCCGATGGTCCTGCCGGTCGGGCTGGGCGTCGCCATCCAGTTCTTCCTGCCGTTCCAGGCGGATGTTCTGGGCTTTGCCATTGGCGCTCTGCTGTTTTATCTGTCCATGGCGGATGAACTGCGGTACCTGGATGACGAGTCCGGCATGTACAACCTGGCATTCATGTCATTCTTCTTTGACCACACGGTCGCAGACGATATCCGCAGCGCACTGATTCTGCAGGTGGACGGGGATCTTCCCGCCGCATTCGGGATTCTGCGTGACACGCTGCACCGGGATTACGACGTGATCCGGATGGAGGAAAAGAAGTTCCTGATGTTCTCCGAAACGGACAGCCGTTCGGAACTGCAGCTGCTGTCCTCGCGGGTGGAAGAGGACGTGGAAAAACACAACACGGAACACCCGCAGGAATCGGTACGGATGACGGTGCGCAGCCGGATCCGCAGCGGAGAGGAAGATGCTTACGCGTTTATCCGTTCGGTGACGGAAGACCGGGATGCGGGAGACCCTGTGAGAGGCGTCGTGTCCATGATCTCGGAACTCGACCGTCTGGATGAAGAGCTCAAACTGGCAGCGGATATTCAGCTCAGCATGCTGCAGAGCGACTTTCCGGCGTTTCCGGACCGGATGGAATTTGATCTTTACGCCTCCATGCGGCCCGCGAAGGAAGTGGGCGGCGACTTCTACGACTTTTTCCTGATTGACAGGGATCATCTGGGGCTGGTGATCGCGGATGTTTCCGGCAAGGGCATCCCGGCCGCCCTCTTCATGATGGTCTCCAAAACCCTGATCAAGAACCAGCTGATGAGCGGCTGCGACCCGGCAACGGCGTTGAACAACGTGAATGTTCAGCTGTGTGAGCGCAACTCCACGATGATGTTTGTCACGGTGTGGCTTGCCGTGCTGGAGATCTCCACCGGAAAGGGGCTTGCCTGCAATGCGGGGCATGAGAACCCCTGCCTGCGGAGCGGAGACGGAGGTTTTGAAGCGCTGAAATACAAGCACGGGATTATTGTGGGCTTCAACAAAGAAGCGAAGTTTCAGAACCGGGAATTTGAACTCCGAAGCGGCGACAGCATCTTTGTCTATACCGACGGCGTGACAGAGGCCGCCAACGGGGAGAAGGAACTCTTCGGTGAGGAGCGGGTGCTCAGAACCCTGAATCAGGACCCGGACGGCGAACCGGACGCGCTGGTCCGGCAGATGCGCGAGGCGGTGGACCGCTTTGCTGACGGGGCGCCGCAGTTTGACGATATCACCATGCTCTGCCTGAAGTACCGCGGGGCAAACGGAGAAGCGCCGGAGACGACCGGTGAAGGCTCCCCGGATGTATGATAATACAATAAAAAGCGAAAAGGAGCTGTAAAAACCAGCCAACGATAAAGGACCAGGATCCCACCATAAAGGGATCCTGGTCCTTTTCTGTATATGCATGTCAAATACAGGTTTTACAGCTGAATCGGGCAACACCGGCTGGACGATATAGTGGATTTAAACACACGCTGCCGCTTTTCGCAAAAATACCGGCAGCCGGCTCTTGTACTGAGCCGGCTGTTGGCATATAATTCGCTTGTGAACACAGGCTGCAGGAGAGCTGACCGTCTGAGCCATACCGCTTTCAGCGGCTTTGAGGGGCCGGAAGCGGAGTATCGTTCTGCCGGCGGCGGGCGGGATCCGTTTTTCCGATTCTTCCCGAAGTTCACCATTCCGAAAAGGCCCGGTTTACGGTATCATCTCTGTACATATTCAAGTGAAGGGAGCGGGCGCAGTGGCCGAAAAAACATATATCGCCATCGATCTGAAAAGCTTCTATGCGTCCGTCGAGTGCCAAGAGCTCGGAAAGGATCCCCTGACGACCAATCTGGTCGTTGCGGATAAAAGCCGGACGGAGAAAACGATCTGCCTTGCGGTGTCCCCTTCCCTGAAGGCGCTGGGGATCTCCGGCCGGGCGCGCCTGTTTGAAGTCGTTCAGCAGGTCGGAAAGGTGAACCATCAGCGCCGTGCGAAAGCCCCCGGTCATGAATTCAGGGGCAAATCCACTGATATGACGGAGCTGGCAAACGATCCTTCTCTTGAACTGGATTACATCGTCGCAACGCCGCGCATGTCCCACTACATTGAATACAGCACGCGGATCTATAACGTGTATCTGAAATATGCTGCGCCGGAGGATATGCACGTCTATTCCATTGACGAGGTCTTCATCGACGCAACGGATTATCTGAAGACCAGCGGCATGACCGCTCATGACTTTGCCATGCAGATGATACAGGACGTGCTCCGGACGACGGGCATTACCGCCACCGCCGGGATCGGGCCGAATCTTTTCCTCTGCAAGATCGCCATGGATATATGGGCGAAGCACATCCCCGCGGATCAGAACGGCGTCCGCATCGCCGAGCTGGATGAGCGGACCTACCGTCGGTATCTGTGGGCGCATCAGCCGATCACGGATTTCTGGCGTGTCGGAAGAGGGTATGCGAAAAAGCTTGCGGATTACGGCATGTTCACAATGGGCGACGTGGCCCGCTGCTCCGTTCATGACGAGGAGCTTTTATACAGGCTGTTCGGCATCAATGCGGAGCTGCTGATCGACCACGCCTGGGGCTGGGAGCCCTGCGAGATCAGGCATATCAAGGCGTATCGGCCCGAGAGCAGCAGCATCAGCGTCGGCCAGGTCCTGCAGGAACCGTATACGGTTCAAAAGGCGCGCATCATCGTCCGGGAGATGACGGACGGACTGGTAATGGATCTGGTGGAAAAGGGGCTTGTGACGGATCAGGTTGTGCTGACCATCGGCTACGATACCGGGAGTGTTACGGCGGATTTTAAAGGAGAGATAACAACAGACCGGTATGGCCGGAAGGTCCCAAAACAGGCCCACAGCTCCGAAAACATCGGCAGGCAGACTTCCAGCACAAAGCTCATCACAGACGCCATGCTGCGCCTCTACGACCGCATTGCGGATCCCGGGCTACTGGTGCGCAGGATGTACGTGGTGGCCAATCACGTTGTTCCCGCAGAGTCCGTGAAGGAAGAGCCCGCGCATGAACAGATGGACCTTTTTACGGACTTCGACGAACTGCAGAAGCAGAAGGAACTGGAAGAAAAGAAACTGGCAAGGGAGAAGCGCCTGCAAAGCGCCATGCTTTCGATCAAGCAGAAGTATGGAAAAAACTCCATTCTGCACGGTACAAGCTATGAGGAAGGCGCTACCGGGCGTGACAGAAACAAACAGATCGGGGGGCATAAGGCATAATGGAAGAGTCTCATCTGTATGACGATATCATTGGCATGCCCCACCATGTCTCCGGAAGGCATCCGCAGATGTCCATGCTCGACCGGGCGGCGCAGTTCTCCCCTTTCGCTGCGCTGACGGGACATGACGCCGCCATTGCTGAGACTGCCCGGCTGACCGTTCAGAAGCGGGAACTGTCGGAGGAACAGAAGCTTGAGATCAGTGACAGGCTGAACGCCCTTCAGGCACGGCTGAAAACAGACCCTGCCGTAACGGTTGTGTATTTTGAAGAGGATGGCCGAAAAGCCGGAGGAGAATACAGGACGGTCACCGGAAGGGCAAAAAGAGTGGATCCGCTTATCGGCATGCTCGAACTGGCGGACGGGGCCATGATCTCTTTTGACGATATTCTGAGCCTGGAATGACGCCCGCGGTCAGGCAGGGAACCGGGGCGAAAAAAGTGTTGACAGAAGAGGGCAGCTGTGATATAAACCATAGGTGCTGAATAGGAATTAATCCGTACCGGAGACTGCTATGCAAAGCATCCGTTTCAATTGTATGGTCTGTTGCGGCACACGCTGTGAGATGCGCGTGCGCATTGCCATACCCATCTGAGGTCTCCGTGCATTTTTGTTTTCAGCCGGAGAGCCCGACGACGGGTTCTCCGGTTTTTTTGCTGAAAAGGAGATGTCTCTCTATGTTTCTTCTGAAACAACAATGTTGACGCCCGGCCGAAACATTCGTTTTATCCGGTCAGTCAGCAAACTATGATGAAAGATGATTACAGGAGGAAAGCATCATGTCAAATATCTATACATCCGCCGACCAGCTCATTGGAAAAACTCCTCTACTGGAGCTCACAAACATCGAAAAGGAAGAAAAGCTGGAAGCCAGAATTCTTGCCAAGCTGGAGTACTTCAACCCGGCAGGTTCCGCCAAGGACCGCATTGCCAAAGCCATGATCGACGATGCCGAGGCAAAGGGCCTGCTGAAAGAGGACTCCGTCATCATTGAGCCCACCTCCGGCAACACGGGCATCGGGCTTGCGTCCGTCGCAGCGGCCAGAGGATACCGCATCATCATCGTGATGCCCGAAACCATGAGCATGGAGCGCCGCCAGCTGATGAAGGCCTACGGTGCGGAACTGGTGCTCACCGAAGGATCCAAAGGCATGAAAGGCGCGATCGCCAGAGCCGAAGAGCTGGCGCAGGAGATTCCCAACGCCTTCATCCCGGGCCAGTTTGTCAATCCCGCAAACCCCGCCGCCCATAAGGCGACGACCGGTCCGGAGATCTGGGCAGACACCGAAGGCATGGTCGACTTCTTTGTTGCCGGCGTGGGAACCGGCGGCACGATCACCGGCACGGGCGAATACCTCAAGGAGCAGAATCCCAATGTAAAGGTCGTGGCAGTTGAACCGGCATCTTCCCCCGTGCTCAGCAGGGGCACAGCCGGCGCGCACATGATTCAGGGGATTGGAGCGGGCTTTGTACCGGATGTGCTGAACACAGCCGTCTATGATGAGGTCATCGCCGTTGAGAATGAAGACGCTTTCGCGGCAGGGAAAAAGGTTGGGCGCACTGAGGGCGTGCTGGTCGGCATCTCCTCCGGTGCGGCGGTCTGGGCCGCAATCCAGCTCGCAAAGCGGCCTGAGAACAGGAGCAAGACCATCGTCGCGCTGCTTCCGGATACGGGTGAGCGTTATCTTTCCTCGCCGATGTTTGGAGAATGATATGGACCTTACTATGCCGATTCTGACGCGGGATGTTGCCCGTACTCTTGAAACCCTGGATGCTTCGTACAACCCCGATTCCCGAAGCGCAGGGGGTCTGCGGCTGCAGGCGGAGCGTTTTACGGATCTGATGGTCGACGCGCTCTTCCCGCGCTTCTCTTTTAACCGCACCTCCCGCGAATCCCGTCTGCTGCAGGCAGCCGGGGTGCTGGAGGACTGCCTCGCCCATATTCCGGACTCTCCGCCTCTTGAAACGGTTTATACCACCCTGCTGGAGAATCTTCCGGAGGTCAGGCGTCAGCTGCAGACGGATCTGGTCGCGGCATATCAGGGCGATCCCGCAGCCAAGAGCATCGATGAGGTTGTCCTCTGCTATCCGGCTTTCACGGCCATCAGCACCTACCGTCTCGCCCACATCCTCTATCTGGAGAAGGTGCCGCTGCTGCCGCGCATGATGACGGAGTACGCACACCGGCTGACGGGGATCGACATTCATCCCGGCGCTACGATCGGCGATTCCTTTTTCATCGACCACGGCACCGGAGTTGTGATCGGCGAGACCACCACCATCGGCACCCACGTCAAGCTCTATCAGCACGTGACACTGGGGGCAAAGAGCTTTGAGGTCGGAGAGGACGGGACGCTCGTCAAGGGGATCAAACGCCACCCCGACATCGGAGACCGTGTCGTGATCTATGCCGGCGCCACAATCCTGGGCGGCGACACGCAAATCGGCAACGACTGTGTGATCGGCGGCAGCGTGTGGCTGACGCATTCGGTTCCGGCGGGAAAAATGGTTCTTGCCAAAACCGCGGTGATGGATACGCTGCTGACCAAGAACATTGTCACAGACCCGGTGCTGGAAAGCTCCATGCTGTAAATTAACACATCTGAATTCAAAACCGGAAGCCGTCAAGTGCTTCCGGTTTTGAATATTATTTATATCATTTTTCCCGTAAACGGTAAACCACAGGTACCTACCGTCTAAACGGCGGGTATGAGATAATACC
>CAZBXX010000026.1:0-23138 GCA_964495965.1 uncultured Oscillospiraceae bacterium
ATAGAATTTCGGTGTCTAATTCTCTCCTGAATATTTGAAGCCGGAAAAATTATTTTTTACTTTTTCTTTCTGTAGGTTAATTTTAGTCTTTTCCCGACAACAATATAATGAAGAGCATAACTGTTCACCCGCTGAGACGGCTGCTGACACTTACCCCCGGTGTCGGTAGCCGTCTTTTTTTTGCTTTCAGGGGGAATACGAAAAGAAAGGAAGCGATTCGATGTCTAATAGAAAAGGCGACATTTCCCAAGGTGAGGCTGTGTTTGACCTCACTGCCCTCTCTCCCCAAGCCGCCCGGTCTGTCATCCAGCATATGGACCGGGAAGGAGAATTGATGCTAAAAGACAGCATCTCCCTGATGCGCCTGATGACGGTCTCCTCCCGTGCCATCGCTACCGCGTCTTACGTCTCCGACTTGGCTGACAAGGCTACCGCCCTCTCTCCGCAACACGCTGATCGTTTTGAAGAAATCGCTGATTTGGCTCAGGAGGCCATTTGCAACATCGTCCGTAACGGAAGCGGGAGGTACTGATTATGGATGAAACTCTTGTTTGCATTTTTGGCGCAACATTTCTATTGCTATTATCTGCCGCCATAGTAGCCAACTACGAAGAGATCTGGGATTTCTTTTACAGTTTCTTTCATGATCTTTCCCGCTTAATCAAGCAGCGGCAGGTGGGGCAAACGACAAAGTCTAGCCCTTCGCCGATGCATCCCATTTCTTCCCCGCAACTTACCTCTGAACAACTGGCGGAACTCCGTCTCCAGCAGGATCTGACGGAACTGGATTTATGCGCCTTAGCTGCCAAGGTCGCCATCCTTCAGGAGATGACGGATTCCTCAAACATCGCAGATTAGCCCTGCTTTTCCCTGTTTAAGCATAAACGCGACAGTGATTGTCGTTTTTCTAGCACAAATCCGTATTTTTTCAAGCAAAATGATATGATTTTGACAGGATGTCAAGTTTGCATTGCAACACGCACATTCACAATTGCTCACAAACCCAACCCTCCAAAGGTTCCAACCATTTCTTGTAAATACCCTGTCTGCAATTGCAAACGCGACATCCTGCTCACAACCCATAATAATTGTAACACGAAAAGGAGATAAATGCTTATGAAAAAAACTACTAATAATTCTATCAACCAAAAGCGATCCAAGCACCAGCTTGAGACTATCCCGACTGTCCCGGACCTGGCTCCGGGGACTAAGGTAATCAGCAAAACGGACTTCTCTGTTGTCTATGCGGACCCACCTTGGAATATCAATCAGACCGGATCCTACGGTGCTCTCCAGCACTATAATCTGATGACCTTAGATCGCATCAAAGCCATGCCGGTCGCGAGTCTCACCCGCGAGAACGCCGCCTGCTTCCTCTGGATTCCGAATGGTCTCTTACAGGAGGGACTTGATGTCCTTAAAGCTTGGGGTTTTACCTATCGTGGCCCGTTCTACTGGATCAAGGCGATGGCGGGGCTGGCACTTGGTCAGTACTTCCGCAACTGTTCGGAGACGCTGCTGCTTGGTACCAAGGGCAGGATGCCTGTGGAGTTCAAAGCGCAACCGAACTGGGGCTACTTTCCACGCCAAGAACACAGCCGGAAGCCCGAAGAGGTGTATTACATCATCGAACGGCTGTATCCGAACCGAGAGTACCTCGAGCTCTTCGCCAGAAACCGAGTTCAGCATAAGAATTGGTGGATCTGGGGCAACGAAGCCGAGGGCGGCAGTGATGTCTACATCCCCGGCTATCCAGTCCCGGAATACTCTGGGAAAGTGAAGTTTATTCCACCTGCGGGGAAGGTTATTTCTGCCGCTCCGATAGAGGAGGAATCGTGATCTATGTACGTTCCAAAAGGGCCGTTCCAGTCGATTCTGGAAGCCGCCGCTCTGTTCGCACTGGCCGCATGGCTGGTGCGGGCAGGAGTGTGCTGGCTCAAAGATGTCTGGGGCTGGATTATCCTCATCGCGGTGCTTATCGGTATCAGCATGGTAGCGTATCGCTTATGGAAGCATTACAAAGACACACACTTCTAGCGGGGTTTACCCGCTGTGCGTTTCCCCATACGTCATCTTTTGCGAACGGAGGTAAAGCCTAATGAAACAGCTGAATCAAGAATTTGTTTGGTTTGAGCTGAACTGGCAACGTCCGTTCGCCTTAGAAGACGTGACCGGACTTCTCGCGCACCTTAGTCAATTGACGCCGCGTGGCTTCTTATGCGTTGAAGCCCGCAGCAAAGGCGGCAATATCACGTACTTGATCGGTACCGCCGCCCAGTATAGTGGCAAAATCAGCGAGATCGTTCGGAGTCATGGAGAGATTGAGCTCAACGCAGTCAAAAACGTAAGACGGAAGCCTATGTCTCTCGCCAAGCACCTTACAGTTAGTAAACCGGTCCTCTCCCTTAATGCCGATGTGACTGACAGCGTGGTCCGAAGTGGACTCGCTGCGATGTCGGCGATCAGATCTGAAGAAGAGGCCGTGGTACAAGTGATTCTGGGGAGAGGATTCTCCCCGAATCCGGTACCGTATAAGCTGCAAGACCCGCATGAGAGCTGGCTTGACCTTGCCCTGTTTGGCGTCCGGAAAGCGACCCCAGATAGCGTAAAGTCTGCCAAAGAAAAACAGGAGCAGTTTATGTTCCAGACGCTCATCCGCGTGGGAGCTTCCGGCAAGAATGCTGAAGGCAGAGTGGATAACATCCTTTCTGCTTTCCGCGTTCTCCAATCTGCCGGAGTGCATCTTCGAGCGTTTGATGAAGACCCAAGCCATATCGACACCGTTCACATTCCGTGGCAAATCAACCTCCGGCTCTCCGTCAAAGAAATCGCCCCGTTTCTGCTACTACCGGCTGGGGAAGATGATCTTCCCGGCGTCCCGGGACTCCACCCGAAGCGGTTGCTTCCTCCTAGCTGGTATAAGGAACCCGGCAGTCTGCCGGATCAAACATGGCTGGATCGCACTTTTGCTCAGTCTCTCAATGCCACGCCAAAACGCCTCAGTATCTCCCCACAAGACGCTTTGGAGCACACCGTTATTCTCGGCCCGACCGGCTCCGGTAAATCTACGGCGATGGAGCATCTGATTCTCTCTGACATCAAAGTCGGACGCAGCGTTCTTGTCCTCGACCCGAAGGCCGACCTGGTGACAGAAATACTGGAACGCATCCCGGAGGAGCGCAAAGGCGACGTGGTAGTAATCGATCCGAGCGACCCGTGCCCGGTTGGCTTCAATCCGCTGCGGTTCCGGGGCTTCCGCAACAAGGAACTGGTCTCCGACGCTGTGCTCTCCGTCATGAAAGAAATCTTTGCCGACTCCTGGGGTATCCGGACCCAACAGATTCTCTCGGCAGCTCTGCTCACGCTTGCCGACATCCCAGACAGCACACTCCTTTGGCTCCCAGCCCTGCTCACTGACGAAGCGTTCCGGAGCCGGATCGTGAGCAAGGTAAATGACCGCATCGGTCTGAAGCCCTTCTGGGAGCAGTACGAAGAGATGAAGCCCAGTGAGCGTAACACTAATATCGCTCCGGTGCTCAACAAGATGCAACAGTTCGTCTTCCGTCCGGGACTCCGTGCCGTGCTCGGACAGGCCAAGCCAAAGTTCGACCTGATGGATCTGTTTACCAAACGTAAGATTGTGCTCGTGCCTTTGAACCGAGGGATTATCGGCGGAGAGAGTGCGAGGCTGCTCGGTTCCCTCATTGTCGGTCTGACTTGGACGCTGGCGCTCTCCCGGGCCAACATCCCGCCAGAAAAACGCCATCTGGTTTCTGTTTATATCGATGAGTTGCAGGACTATCTTTCTCTGCCGACTGATCTCGCCGACGCATTAGCTCAGGCCAGAGGACTCGGCGTTGGGATGACGTTGGCGCATCAATACCGTGGTCAACTCCCGCCGGAGATCAAAGCTGGAATCGATGCTAACGCTCGGAACAAAATCATCTTCGGTCTGAACGGTGTCGATGCCAAAGAGATGGCAGGACAAGCCACAGAGCTTGAGGCGGAAGATTTTATGCTTCTACCCCGCTACCAGATTTATACCAACATCATGCAGAACCGGAAGTCTACTGGCTGGGTGCAGGGCGTGACCTTCCCGCCGAGCGAACCGATCCGGATGGCGGCAGAACTCAAAGCCGAGTCCATGAAGCGTTACGGCAAACCGGCAGAAGAAGTCGAGGCAGAGTTCCTGCGGCTGTTTGATGAACCGACACATACAAACGCCGATACAAACGCCAATCCCGATAGCACTGCCCAGCCGGACGCCAACAGCACCACGGACGCTTCTGCTCCTCACAGCCGTCCAGGTCGTGCCGGAAGGGGGCAATTATGAGACCTGCTTTCTGGAATGCTAGAGGGAATGAAGGACGGAATGACAGGGGGAATGACGCCCCAAAGGTTTTCTGCCCCTTTCTGCTCCAAACACGGGCAACCTCAGGAAATAAGGGAAGCGACTTATTGAGTCTACCCCTCAATAATCCTGCTGACAGCGCCCGGACCCAAGAAAGGAGCTCCCTATGAACCGCATCTCAACTCTCGAGCTCGGACGCATTGAACTCACTCTGACGGAACACGACAGAGAGATTCTGCTGACTCTGCGTCGGCTCCGCTACGCCAAGACCGATCAGCTCCGGCGTCTCTTTTTCCCGGCGCTGAACCGTTCCCTGCAAGCCTCCAAGACCGCCACGCTCAAAAAGCTCAATCGCTTCAAGAAGCTCGGACTCGTCAATCACTTTCCCCGAGAATACAACACCGCCCGTTATGGTTCCCAGATGCTGATCTGGCATCTCACCGAAGCCGGTCTCCGTCTGCTTGATCTCGGGACGGAAGACGGAAAGCGAAAACGCGCTTTGGAACCTTCTGCAATCTTCCTCCGGCACACCATCGCCGTCGCAGAAACCTATGTCCAGATTACAGAAATCTGTCGGGCTGAAGAAAACATGCGGCTGGATCACATTCAGGTGGAGCCGGAATGCTGGCGAGCCTTCACTAAGGATGGAAAAGAAATCTCTCTCCGACCAGACCTATATAGCAAAACCATCTCTGGGAAATACTTCGATCACACGTTTATCGAAATGGATCTTGCAACGGAAGCCATTCCCGATATTATCACCAAATGCAAACGCTACCACGAATACTATCTGACCAACAAGGAGCAGCATGCCGCTGGGGTCTTCCCGCTGGTGCTCTGGATTGTGCCGACAGAGGAACGGAAGCAAAAGATGATCGAGGGGATCAAAGGATTCTTCGGCAACCGCTATGCTCATATCTTTATCGTCATCACTCCCGAGGAACTGCACAGAGTTTTACGGGATGGAGCCCGGGAGGATGAATTATGCTGACCGCCCCATACTCCCGCCAGAAATGGCTCACGGCGCGCTTTGAGCCGCCGTAGGCGTCCCTGCCCCACCCGCAGGCGAACCGGCGCACGTCGGCCCACTGTGGCGGCAACAGGGGCAAAGCTCCACGGCTCTGGAGTATGCACGGCAGATCCGGCAGCAAGGAGCGCATAGACGCAATAGCAATAACAATCAGGAAGGACCATTTATGAAAGAATCAGAAAATCAAGCCAACACCGACGAACTGGCTAAAGCCGTAAAGCTCGTGCAGGAAGCAATCCGGGCCGAGGAGGCTCGTCTTGAGAAGATTGCGCACAGCTCGGAAGAATCACCCATTATGCTCGAAGGGACCACCAGCACAGGATATTTTTGTCAAATGATGATTGATCCAAGAGAGGCTGCACAGGTCTTACTGGATTATCAATATCCTGTGTGGAAAGTTCTGGAAGCGGAATCTCCAATAGAGATGTGGGATAGATTGTCCGATATTTATGGTCTTGATGCCGTCAGCAGCGTCGATATCTAACCCTACTGTTTCTGAACTTGATGGGGCCTTTACGCTTTAACTCTCCTTGGCGTTATGTGTTCTCCGACAATACCGTGCTTTGTCGTGCATACCCCAGAGCTGTGGAGTAGCACTCAAAAAGAACACAAAGCATTTGTTCGGCGGCTGAGCAGTATGCAGAGGCATTTCTTAAGAACCGAGAAAGCGGGTTCGCAAATCAACTTAATGAAAGGCACTTATGAAACAACTTCCAATAATCGATGACCTACTACGTGAACAGATTATCCTTGTCCGGGATACTGGCCGCACCAATATGTTTGTGGTCCATCAGGTGCAAAGTATCGCCAGAGAATTAGGACTGACGGAACTTGTCAGCTTTCTGGGCAAACCGGGAAATCGATCCGCGTACTGGCGGTTTATCCTTTATGGCAAGACGTCTCAAGAAGCAGCTTCGGATAATTAGCTCTCCTCACCCTTAACCGGAACGACAGGAAACTGCCTCTGCATACCGCTCAGCCGTTGGGCCAAACATTAATCACGGAAGGAGGTGACCAACTATGTTTGGAATCAATCTGTTTGACTCGATGACCCACGCAGAAGTCAAGGAAAACTCCGCAAAAGGCGTTGGCCTAGCTCTCGGTGACCGTTATAACATCAAGTATGTGGAAGATCGCGGCAACGGCAAGTATGACGTCTATACGAAAGACGGTCACCGGATGCGGGCCGAAGTCGGCACAAAAACCAATCTCTTCGGAGAGGAGCGATCCTTCTTCAAGTGGATTGACTGAGATTCATGATGAGAGATAGCGCCGGGGTCACTCCCGGCGTCCTCTCAGCCTTTTCGGTTCTGCCGCGCATCTTCGACAATTCGTGTCTCAGTCAGAATCATGCTGCCGAGGCGGCTTATTTTGTACGCATAGATATTGTAGATTTTCTCAGCCTGGGTTTTGATACGTGTATCGAATATCATATTCCCGTCCCGCCAGCGCCCGATATTCTCTTCGAGCAGAATCCCGATGCTTGTTTTGAACTCCGGGACTAGTTCTCTCAAGAGTAGCTCCTTGTCTGTCTCTGTGGCGGCTTTCCAGATGTGGTTTTCTTCTTGTGTTGCGTCGAAAGCAATTTTGAACAACCCCGCGACGGCATGCCAGTAATCTTCTCCAAAGCACCGGAAAGCCAGCTCTGTCCTAAGTTGCATATTGAAATCCTTAGCATCAGACTTCCGCGCTACAAATGGAGAGTTTGCCCTGAACAGCGCATCAAGGCACGCTCTCAGAATAAAGGTCAGATTCTCCTTTGCGTACCGACTGACAACATACTCTACTCGCCGAAGGACGATGGCCTCACTCCTCTGGAGCAGGCCTTCGATCCCGCAGAAGTTGTTGATATAGGCAGTCTGGCTGCCGCCTTGCTTTTTGATCTCTTTAAGATATAACTCTGTCCTGACCGGCGCATTCCAGCCATAAGTGTCCTTATACGATAGATACGCCCGCTGGGCGATATCCATTACATCGCTTTTGGGCCTCCTGGTCAAACGCTTTGAGGCTTTGCTGAGGTTAATCAGCTTATCTTCGCTCGGAAGAAGTGTGTAGGACCTTATCATAAATCCATAATAAACGGTAAAGTGTCGCACCTATGTAATTTTGTGACATTTGCGACAGTCACTATCGGATTTATCAATATTCTGCACGCTCCGCTCTGCCCCAGTCATATAATAGGCTTATGGGGACAACAACGGAAAAGCCAGCTACTACCACGGCCACTACACAGAAACCACCTGACGAGAAGCTCCAATATCCCGTCGGCTACCTTTATAAACACGAGCTTGTGGATGAAGTTATGACGGGACTGCTTGGCGGGCTGATGATGCATAGCGGACGGCTCCGAGACGTAACCATGGGAGACGTACTCGAATCCTCTCAGCTCAGCGCAGAAACTCTCGGTTATTTCTATAAGGACGTCAAATCCATCGTCCGGGAGCTTTATAAGTATATCAAAGATATTCTCGTACTCGTAAACAATAACAAAGAAAAGATATACGACGATCTGGTCTTCCAATATCTCCTGCGGCAACTCAGAGAGGAGCCAACTATGCTAAAGATTCTGGTCATCTCCGGAGAACAGGCGATCTGGGAGGAGAATCTCAGCAGCATCGTTTTATACGTCATGAAAGACTGGCAGAGGCTCAGCAAAGAACAACAGAAGTATATACTCTCTATGTTCTGCGGTCAATTCCAGTCTGCCCTGAAAAAATGGAGCGAGAGCGATTTTGACCGGAAATATCTGGAAGACTGCGATAAATTGCTCAAAGCTTGGCTGGATGCCGATAGTAAAATCGCGGAGGAACTGCCGATGCTGTTTACCTCATGAGTAATACGCTGTAAACCCGGGGGATCCTGGAAAAGAAAACCTCACGGTGCCAGTGGATCCCCCAGGTTTGCGGCGTATGACCGTTCCGCTAAAAGCGTCGCAAAGCACATTCGGCAATCAGACCTGTGGTCACTGATTGCTGATCTCTTTCCATAAGAACACCCGCGGAGGAATTCGCGTGGTGTTTTTATGGAACTGATTTTTGGGCAGGAAAAAGCCCGGGGAAAGACCCCGGGCGGTAAGGTATGGTCTGATGTCTTTGTTCAGGTTAATGGCGATATTCCGTATGGTTCCCCGATATCAATTCCTGTTATCCGATAAACCGCCCTAACGGTTTCTTCGAGGCTTTTCCTACCAAGGTTTCTGACATAACGGAGGTCACCGCGGAGCGCGCCATCTACTAAGTCTTTTGTTGTGTTAAATCCTCCCCTTTTGAGACAGTTGAATGCTCGAACCGGAAGATCAAGGTCTTCTATGGGAAGATACAATACGTCGGCGAGCCTATCTTTATTAAGAACTTCTTCGATAAGCTTCTTGGCATCGGGAAACTGGCTAATGATCTCGCTTCCGTTCTCATGGAGTATTTTTTCGAGTGTCTGAAGATTTTCTCTCCGCATCTCGAGTTCCTTCTCCTCGGATTTAAGCTTCTGCATTTCTGCTTTGAGCGCTTCTCTTTTAGCCGTCAATTCACTGTTTTGTGCGCCGTAATTGTATCCATAGACAACATAGTCGATAATTCGACGGTGCCGTAAATAGCGGATTCCTTTACGAAGTTCTGCTTTGACAGAATTTCTGTCAATATTGCGCGAATCAGCAATGCCTTTTAATGGCTCGCCGTCACGGAAAACTGCCAGAATAATTTGGCGAATTTCCTCGGGGATTTGATTGAGGGCATACTCGACTCCTTTTTCACTATCTTCCATTGACGAACCAGCAGGTGCAGGAGGGTAAACTTCACTGATCAAATTGTAAGGCCAAGGGGCTTCAACATCCTGTTTCATCATATCTCTCCAATCTTTATCTGGTTTTCTGCGGAGAGATAGACTCAGCCGCAGAGCTGGAGGATCAACAGGGGTGTTAGTAATCCTCCGGCTCTGCGGCTATAAACATCAGATTTTAATATCCGTAAACCTCTCGATAAATAGTTTACATAATGAATTATAGCATATTTTGTCTAAAAAATCAAGCTTTCACTCACTTTACTGCAGCTAGAGTAGCCTCGTCTCGTAACCCCAAAAACGCAAAAACGCACAGTAAAACGATTATGCTATCAAGTGTTCTGCCATGATATTGTCTTGTTTATCGACGGAATATACTGCGTAATATGCTCACCGTCAAAATCGAACAGTATCTCTCCAAATGTGTGCTTGTGCCGTTCCGAATCGATAGCGAGAATTTTGCGAATTTGGCAGTGAAATCCCTTTCGGTGCAAATCGGAGGCTATATCTGTCAGATTTGCTATCACTGCGCTCTGGTCTCTGTCAACAACTGTTAATAATTCCTGACCAGATATTGTAAGCAAGTAGCGATCGTAACTTGGAATACGTTTTTTTCTATCATCTATTATCAGAAGACCGTTATTGTTATAGTCGAAGAATACCAAATTCTCACTATCATTATATGATATGCAAGAATATGTTTCCTTGGGTCCCAACAAACCAGCGTCTAACATGTCTACTAAACAGTTTGAATCTGCCCTATAAACTATACTGACATGAGGATAATAGAACATCTCGTTATCTACATTTGTATACACAGCATTCGAAATGGCAGAAAATGCCTTTGCCTCCGAGGCACTAAGATTCTTCAGGGTTTCAATTGTCCGGAGGGAGAATGATCCAGGTCTTCTAATCTCTCCTGCCAACAATTTGGCCCAAAGCCTCTGCATCTCTTCATCACTAATGCCACTGGCAGATTCATAGAAACGTGTGTACCAGTCGATATTAAAATCTGCGGGTACGTTCTCTTCCGTACTGCTGAGCAACTCCTCGTGGGCTACTCCTGCGATTTTGCACATGTTTGTCCAATGAAACAGATCTATACCCGACAGCCGGCGTTCTTTGAGAAGGCTCTGGACAAAACCTCTATAATCGTTTGCATTTAAAGCCTTTGCGGCATCAGAATCGTCTTCAACCTTGATATAGAAAAGTGCCAACATAGTCTTGAGCAGTTCCGGCACCGCCTCGTTTACAAGCACTGTAAGCGCGGGCCCAGCTAATTTTGCCAATTGCTTATCAACTTTTTTCGGGCTGGCAGTTACAACAAAAATCAGAAGGTCAGCCAGAAAATCGCAAATCATGTTTGGCTTCGCCTCAGACAAAAGCAGGTCCTTATAATCCGGATCCATAGCATCATCTGTTTCGATGAGAGCTACCATATCCTGAATCAGCATGGATTTTCCGCCTATTGGAATGTTATCTACTATCAGCGTCTCAAAATCGGCTTTAACTAAGTCTTTGGCGCGTGGCTTCAAAAAAGATGCTACCACATCGGTAGGGATAGCGTACGCGCCGCTTCTATATTTGGAAGCATTAGACGCATAACTTCCACCTTCTTCATCAAACTGGAATTCTGATCCGCCAAAGCTCAAAAGCCCGTATGTGAGCTCGGCCTCATTATTATACAGACCGCTATTTCCAATATGCCCCTGAAGTACTCTAACAAAAGTTCCAAAATTGAAAATATGCATCCGAATAACTCCTTTAGCAATTTTGCAGCAACTTTCCAGCACTTATTTTTATCTACTAGGCCTTATAATGGTATCACTCGAGAATACAACAGTCCTCCGGAGGCAAAAGGACAAAGAAAAATGTCACAGTATTCATCTCAGCACTTTAAGTCGACCAACCAGGACGCACCGTTCCCTGCTTGGAACCCGCAGCACAATCGGCTGACAATCGGTTACTCCAATAATTTCATCCACGTTTGGTTCCCGATCTACTTCGACAATCCGCCGTCCGTCGATGTCCGCGACATCACCGGCAGTAGCGATCCAGACCACAAGCGCAAGAGGATCCACAACAGTCTGCGTCATGGTCATATCGTTGGCGAATATGATTACGATTCCCGTAGTATTATCATCCGTCACCGCAAGCGTATTTATGAGATCACGCTTCCTCCCCACGCCCGCAAGATCTCCTGCGGGGAGAACAAGCTGTTCATCTCTTGACTCCCAATTATATACCGTAGTCCGCCAGCCCTTATGAGGCAGAGCGTTTTCCTGGCCACCCGCCGGGTGACGCTCTGCGTTTTTTGTTTCCATCACAATGCTTATCAGGAGGAATGATTATGCAATATGTCAAAGATTTTATGCCGGAATACCGCTATCTCAAAGAAAATGGGATGCCAGAAGAAATGATTGAGGAATTTTATAACTCCGTGGCGCACGCTGTGATTAAAGATGATTGGAAGTATAAAGCCCACAATTCTCCTCTGAATGCCACAGGTGAGGACACTGGGCTCCAAGCTGGGGCATTCGTTTACCAGCGTGGAACACTTCGGGAGAAACCCGAAGAGAAAAAAGACACTTCGACTGGCTGGAGCTCCATCAAGCTCTGCGTGATACCACTCCGCTGCGAAGACGATCACGATGTTTATATTGAGAAAGTAGACATCGTGGAGCAGTTAGAGAGTCCCGAACTACAGCATGCAATCCGGTCATTGCCCGATCGGCGGCAGGAGATAATCGAGTTGCTGAACGATGAGTGGAGCCAGAGGCAGATCGCCCAAAAGTTTGGCATCACAGAGGCGGCAGTATCGAGGCACGTTCGGATTATCCGGGACGCCGTAACCCCGTATTATCGAGAAAATCACTGGCTCAAGGTTAATTTTTAGTCCGCTTTGACAGCAATATTATGGAGATATAGTTTCTCGTTTAACTTGTACACTTTACCAAATTATGTGGTAATTGGCAATCATTTTCCGACACAAACATCGTTTTTCCCGCATAGACGGCGAATCACTCATCTGGGGTGGCTCGCCGTCTTGTTGCATATTTGCCGATACTGACTGTCGGATTTGCTACCAAAATCGCAGAAAAGTATAAGAAGTATGAGAAAATCAGGACAAATCATCAGAATTACAAAACAATTGTGGTGATTTAGCAACATTTACAACTTAATACTGACCGCTCTGCAAGCTGCTGGGCTAAGGGGGGGTGATTATTCTGTCCGGCAGCAAACAATCTACGAAAAAGGAGAATGCGAATGGTTACAAAGAACGAAGAAGCACTCAATGCCCTGTTTGAGGAACTGGTACCCAGTTACGGGAAAGCAGATTCCTTGGCAGGAGAAATCGTCAGAGCCGCTTGCCGTATCGGCTACCGTTACTTTAATGACGGAGACCATGTCGGCGTCGGCTATGGCAATGAGACCTGTAACGCCGCAGCTCGTTTTCTACTCAAGCATACCAACAAAACAGTTGCTTGTTTTCTGGAAGCGATGTGGGGGCAAACAGACGAAGAGGCCTATGAGGTTATGCTCGATCTTTTATCGGAACAGGTGGTTAAGTTTGTTGCAGAACATCCGGAGCTCCGCAATCAGGAGACGGAGGATATGCACAGCTATTATGATGCCACAGAAGATGAAGCCTATCTTGATGAGGAGGATAACGACTATGACTACTAACCCAACTCGCGAAGAACAGAAAGCGGAAGCCCTGAAGCGCATGGCGCTGATGGAGCTTCCTCCAGATATTATCCGGGCGTTTGAAGAATCTGGCACTGTCATGGCCTGCGGAGACGCAGATGGCAAGTTCCAACCGACTGACGAGAAGACTCTGGAAAAGATCAAAGAAATCGAGAATCAGTATGGCCTGCTGGTTTACCTCAGCGTAAACAGTGAGTTGTTTTACGATTCTCTGTCGAATCTTCTGTTCGTCGGGAAATATCCGGAAGAATGGGAAATGGATCATGCCGATCTGATTGATGGCTATACTCTCGTCTACTGCATTAACTGGACCAGTCCAATGTGTAGCGAGATGGGTAGCATCGCCGTTGAACGCACGCCATCCGGAGGCATTATCCGGGCAATGTGAGGAAGGAGATCACTATGCAGCATGAGATTATCCCGTGCCGGGACCAGACGATCAATCCTCCGATTGATTGGAATGACCCCGCGAGCGCTTCCACAGCCGTGGAGCTTGAGTTCCCGGAAACTTTCAGCCATAAGGCATGGCGGGTTATCCGCTATATGGAACGAGCGATGTATCTGTACCTGTATAAGGGCAAATACATCCTCACTGATGAGTCGCTGTATCTCACCGAACATGGTGACGGCTCCCATGAGTCTCCCCTCGGGGGACCTCGGTGGGTTGCCGGATCACTCGAAGAAGTGGAGCAGTGGCTGGAAGAACTCGCCGACTGCTATGACGAAGAAGGCGATATCCCCGGGTGGGAGGTGGAAACGGAATGAACTTCGCCGAAGCTCTCAGAATCATCTGCGGACGTTGCAAGCAAAACATGAAGGGCTGTAAAACCTGCCCTGTTATCGTGACAGTAGAGGAATACGACACCGACGCATATGTCGAGCGCCAGCTGGAACTGATCCGCAATATGCAGGTTAAGAAAGTTGGTAATTGGTACATGGGCATCATCGGCGAGGGATATACGTTCCAGGTGAAGGTAGCCGAAGAAGATTCTCAATGGGGGATCTCTGAAGGACGAATCATCAAATTATTCGTCACAGCTATGCCGGAGGGAGAAAACCCCGGACGCGAGGAGATTATTTCCTATGAACGCGGCTGGGGAAAGTATCCTGACACACAAGAAGGAGAAGAGCTGCTCGATGCCCTGTATGAATACTTCCAGAACCACTGCGAGGAGGAAGTATGAACACTACTGAAGACATTCTGGTCCAAGTCGTTTGCGACGAGACCTACATGACCATCCGGACATACTGCCGCACTCACGGCAGACGGGGCAGGATTCTCCTGTTTTCTGATGTAGTCTGGAACGCCATGTGGAACCACGATAAGCATCATTATGACTCTGATTGCGGACACATGGTAAAGCTCCAGACACGCGGAGACTTCCTGGCCTTTGAGGTTTTCTGGCTCACGTATTACATCGGCGATACCGTCGACGGAATCGTGCAGCGGTTTATGTTACCGACCTCAGATCTGTCTTTACTGCTCTGTAAATACGGATCACAATCCTTTCTGTGCCGTTCGAGCCATCGGCAGGCTGTAATCAACACCAGCCATGCCGAACGCACCCTGCACTCCGTGATTGCTGACAAGCAGAAGCGCCGTGCCTTGTCCAAGGCCATGCGCGACTGCTTCCAGTGGCCCGGAGATACTGTTTATCTTTGCAGTGACGGAAAAACCGATTTCTATTTTACGACAGAAAGCGGCTATCCGGCAAACGGAGGACTCGTCCTCCATGAGAAGTGCAATACCCCCTACGGAGGTTATTACTACAGCGTTCACACCTAAGCATTCCCCAAATCATTATACAAAGGAGAAATGAATCATGGCAAAAGCAAAGAAAAACCCCGAAGTAGTAGAAGAGCAAGCAACCCTTGACCAGCTCCCGCTGGAAGAGACTGCCACCGCACCGGAAGAAGCCGCTACTACGCCCACAGAGGCCGCAGAAACGGCGGAAGCCCCGGTAGAGGCATCCACGCCCAAGGAAACCATTACGCTCTCGGACGCGCCCGACACGGAGCCGGAAATCCCGGAACCTAAGGAGCCTACAGCTGAGGAGGATGAACCCACCCAGCTCACGTTGTCGCTCCCCAAGGCCATGTTCGATCAGAGCATGGGATCACTGGATCGTCTCCGTGCTGCCATCAGCAGCAAGCAGACGCTCCTGAAGAAAGCGCTCGGCACCGAGTCGCTGGAGTTCCAGGTCGAAGAAGACCGCATCAGTTTCCCTTGGTTTACGCTGTCCAGCGGGAACCAGAACGAAGAAATCGATGCGTTTTCCAAACTGGTCTTTGCCCTCGCGAAGAAAGCCATCACGCAGACCCGCGTGAGCGCAGAAGAAAAGGTCAATGAAGATCTGAGGCTAGGGATGCGACTGTATCTCATCAACCTCGGCTTTGTTGGCGACGAATACAAATCGGCGCGAGCTGTTTTGATGCGGAACTTTCCAACCGGCAGTGGCGGAAGCACGGTACGCAATACCGAGTTCACCTTCACCATGCCGGAGATCCACATCGGAGGGAAGTCATGAAAGGTTTCCCTTCTTCGAGAACTGTAGAGATGCTGCGGCGGCAGTACCCGGAAGGTACTCGCGTAGAACTGGTCAGTATGGATGACCCTTACACCCGGCTCAAACCCGGCGACAAGGGTGAAGTTGCAATGATTGATGATATCGGCACTATCCACGTCAACTGGGACTGCGGTTCCAGTCTGGGTGTCGCCTATGGCGTCGATCAGATCAGAAAACTGTGATAGCTGCAGTCTCAGCTATAAACGCACTAACGCACGACCCGTCCCGCAAATTGCGGGGCGGGAAACCAAGGCTTTATATATGCCCCGGATACGGGGTACCAATATCAAACTTAATCTCAAAGAAAGGAGCTAACGCCTATGATGAACGAACGGCAAAAAGAGCTGATTCTCGTTTTGCGAGATCAGGGCCTTACCTACCGCGAGATTGCGGAGAGGACTCATGTTACGCCAGAAAATGCTCGCAACATCTGTGTGCGGTATCCTCAAAACGCTTCGGATGAAGCAACAGTTTCTGAAGGAACGTGTATTCGCTGCGGTAAGCCTATCGCGCAGATTCCCGGCACGAAGTCGAAGAAGTTCTGCAGCGATTATTGCCGGAGAAACTTCTATAACAAGAAGCTAGTTCATAAACCCCATATTCGGGTTTGTGAGCGCTGTGGCAATGAGTTTGTGGCCTATGGTGGCTACAAAAAGCGCTTCTGTTGCCGCGAATGCATGAACGTCACCAAGGAGCAAAAACATGATGCCTGATACCGAAGACCGCTTCACCAGAGCGCTCCGTCTCGCCGCTTTCGATGCAATTACCGAAGAGCTTCTTCAGAAAAAATACATCACCGAGAGCGAGGCAAAGGCAATCCGGAAAAAGATTGTAAAAATGCGGCAAAAACTGGTCTTGCCAGACGTAACCGCTGAACTTCAGCGCGAAGTCACAGCTCACTTGGCAGAATAAGTCAATATAGATGTTTATGCTTGAAAGAGTGATTAATAGATAGACAATCCCAGGGGGCGCAGGATTACCGGCACTCCCTGTAATTATAAAACTTTAACGAAAGAAAGGAAGAAACAGCATGGAAGAACGCAAAACCTACGTAGAACAGTATCCTGACCTCAGCACGTTGAATCGGAAGAAAAGAGTATGTGCCTATGCCCGTGTCTCTGGAGACAGGGATGAGGCATTCCATTCGCTTTCTTCCCAAATCAGCTACTATCAGCAAAAGATCGGTGAGAATCCCGCTTGGGAATTTGCCGGAGTCTTTTCTGATAGGGGCATCACCGGCACAAAGGAGCTGCGGCCTGGGTTCCAGGCTATGCTCACAGCTTGCCGGGAAGGTAAAGTAGACATTGTCCTAGCCAAAAGTATCACTCGGTTTGCAAGAAACACTGTGATTCTGCTTAGCACTATCCGAGAGCTGAAAAGCCTCAAGATTGAGGTGCAGTTCGAAGAGGAAAATGTCAGTACACTCAGCGGGACTGGGGAGCTGATATTATCCGTCTTGGCCGCACGCGCCCAGGAAGAAAGCCGTTCAGCTTCAGGTAACCAGCTATGGCGGATCCAGAAATGCTATCAAAAAGGCATTCCGGTAACCGGAAATTGCCTTGGCTATCGTCTGGTCGACCATCAGTTTCTGATTGATGAAGAGGAGGAGCAACTCGTTCTGCGCATTTTCTCTATGTATCTGTCAGGAATGGGCCTAACGGCCATCGCCAAGCAGCTTACCGTCGATGGCGTTAAGACGCCGGAAGGGGCTGATAAATGGTCAATGAATACCGTGAGACATATTCTCTTTAACGAGAAGTATCAGGGTGACCTCAAACTCCAAAAGAGATACACCACTGATTACCTCTCGAAAAAACTCGTGGCAAACCACGGTGAGAAACCAATCTACTACGTGCGGGACGCCCACGATGCGATCATTGACCGGGAAACATTCCAACAAGTGCAGGAAGAACTGGAACGGCGAAGCGCGCAATACCATACCGAGCATAACGGTGAGCATTTTCCGTTCAAGAAAATGATTTGCTGCCAATGCGGTGCTCATTTTATACGGAAGGTAGATTCAAGGAAAGATGGTGCCTTGCGACCGATCTGGATCTGTCCGAAGTATTCCGTTTATTCGACAGCCTATTGCAAGTCCCAGGCGATCCCGGAATCGATCTTGATCCAGAAAACCTGTGAAGTCCTAGGGCTAACGGAGTTGGACGAAGCGATACTACGCGCCAAAATCGCCAAGATTCTTGCCCCAGAAAAGAACACACTGGTCTTTGTGTTCAAAGACGGTTCCGAGAAACGGGTCGAATGGCAACATGCCTCCCGTAGACAATCTTGGACACCCGAGATGAAGGAGGCTGCCCGCGCTCGAGCAATAATCTACTGGCAGGAGAAGAAAAATGCTAAAATCACCGAGTAAATCAGTCGCAGAACGCCCAAAAGAAATAACCGTGATTTATGATCCGGAAAAGCAAAAAGAGCAAAGTATTGACTTTATGCCGATTCGGAAAAAGAAAGTTGCCGCCTATGCCCGCGTTTCAACCGAGCTGGATGCCCAGCAAAACAGCTATGAAGCCCAGATTAACTACTACACCGAATATATCCAGAACAAACCAGAGTGGGAGTTTGTCGGAGTCTACGCCGATGAAGGTATTACTGGTACTTCCACGAAGAAACGCGATGGCTTTATGAAAATGATCGAAGACGCCGAAGCTGGTAAAATCGATCTGATTCTGACCAAATCCATTTCTCGCTTCTCCCGGAACACCGTGGATGCTTTGACGGAGACCAGAAGGCTCAAAGCCAAAGGCGTTGAAGTGTACTTCGAGAAGGAGAACATTTCTTCGATGAATGCGCAAGCCGAGTTAATCTTCACGATTCTCTGCTCCACAGCGCAGGATGAAAGCCGTTCTATCTCAGAAAACGTAGTCTGGGGACAGAGGCGCAATATGGAGGCTGGAAAAGTATCTGTTGCATGGAGCCATTTCCTTGGTTACGAGAAAGGCCCTGATGGGACGCCGCAGATTGTGGAGGAACAGGCGAAAATCGTTCACAGGATCTATAACGATTTCTTAAGCGGGAAGAGTCCGGCAGAGATTGCTAAGGATCTGACTGCCGAAGGAATCAAGACTCCTGCCGGAAAAGACAAATGGTCTGGAGCTGGTGTACAGCGAATACTTACCAATGAAAAGTATAAAGGTGATGCGATCTTGCAAAAGACCTATACGGTAGACTACCTGACTAAAGAAGTCAGGAAGAATACCGGGCAGCGAAAGCAATGGTATGTCAAAAACTCCCATCCCGCGATTATTGCTCCAGAGACGTTCGAGCTGGTGCAGCAAGAACTGGAACGGCGCTATCACAATGGCGGGATTCGGGCGAACAGTCACTTTTCTCGCAAGCTCATCTGTGGCGAATGCGGAGCATATTACGGTCATAAGGTATGGAACTCTACGAAGCCCTGCCGGAAATACGTTTGGTTCTGCAACCGCAAATATGACGGTGATAAGGTCTGTAGTACACCTAAAGTCGAGGATCATGAGGTCAAAACCGCTTTCTTGATCGCGGTCAACATGCTGACCAGCGCACATCCGGAGTTTTTTACGGATTACTACAAGGAGTTTATCGACCAGATCGGGAACACGAAGCCTTTGGAGAAGCAGCTTGAACAGCTTCAAGAGAAGCAGGCTAAACAATACGAAGAGGCGGAGAAATTGCTTCAAGACAACGCTACCCGATTCCAGGATCAGGAGGAGTATAACCGAAAGTTCAACGCCCGGTGCAGCGAGCTGGATCAGACAAAAGCTGAGATAGCCACGGTAAAGGAGCAAATTTCTGAGGCGCTGAGTCGAAGAAAGAACGCAGAGATCTTCCTGAAAGCCATCCATGAGACTGGTCCGGAGATTTATCAGTTTGATGATGCGGTCTGGCAAAACCTCATCGATCATGCCGTGGTTACACCAGAAAAGGAAATCGTCTTCTATTTCCGAATCGGTAAGGAAATTACCGTACCACTAGAAGAAGCACATTAACCAACGCATAAATAACGCACAAGGCTCGCCAGAACGGTGGGCCTTTTCCTTGTGAAGTGCGTTCCGGCCTGGAGCCAGTTATCTGCCATGTCTCGACGGAAATGCCCGGTCTTTCCCGTATATAGTCTTTGCCTTGTTCAAAAGCAAAATCTCATGCTATTTGGCGAGAAGATTTTGTTCACTTTTTTGAAGCTAAGTTATAAACAATTGTATTTTTTGTGCCGTAGTGTATAATAAAAACATATCAAAAGACAAAAAACAAAACTGAGAAACGTTTTAAAACGTCTTAAAATGCCTTAAAATGCCTTAAAATGGGGTAGATATATCAAGCTGATATCGCCAACACAGAATAGGATTGCTATCTTAACAAAGGTAGCAATCCTATTCTGCTATTACCGAAGTCCTTCAAGCTTCTTTGCATTTTCTACCCGACAATACTAGAATTGACTCACCGTGAGGATTTTCCCATCACTGAAGATTGAAAACAGAAGTCTCATTCATCGGAAGATAGGTTGCTCATCTTTCATGCCTGTTGAATGTCTGCAGGACATATCGCACCGGCATTTATGGAAATAGAAAGACCGCACATTGCGCAGTAGTCATTCGTTATACAGTATGAGGAGGTTACGTGATTCATGGATATTGAACAGCAATATGACAAACTCCTTCGCTACTGCTATATGAAGCTTCGGGACAGGACACTGGCAGAAGATGTAACACAGGAAACATTTATCAGGTTTTTTGAAAGCAAGGATTATCACAGCATCGGAAAGGAAATGGCTTACCTTTATACGATAGCCCGAAATCTATGCATTGACTATTTCAGAAAACAAAAAGAGGAGTTGATTGAGGATTTGCCCGCTAAGATACAGGAAATGCCGGATTCAAGTGACAAGGTGGAGAGTATTGTTGATCAGCTTTCCATAGAACAGGCTTTGGACCATCTGACCGACGACGAGCGGGAAGCTGTTGTCCTCCGGTTTTCAGGTGAGCTTTCCGTAGAGGATATAGCAAAAAGCATGGATATCTCCCGTTTTGCCGTTCGCAGAAGGATATCATCGGCGTTGGAAAAACTGAGAAAGGAGATGGAAAGAATTGAAGAATTCTGAACTGAAACGCCTCATTAAAAGCGCATACAGAATAGAAGCATCTCGGAAAAATGAGTTTATCAAAAACTATCAGGGGCGCGAACTGAACTACAGGGAGCTGCTTCGCGTACAGCTGCAGTATATGGGCGCGCATTTGACGGCAATCTTCGGCTATGCGCTGGCTGTGCTGCTCGGAGCATTGGCAAATATCGCTGTGGATCTGGCTAAAATCGTTGCAGTCTTTACACCCCTGGCGGCACTGTTCGTTCTGACCGGGCTTGGAAAATCCAAAAAGTACGGTATGGAAGAGATAGAGATGTCTTCAAGATTTTCACTGAGGACGATCACGATCATACGGCTGGCCATTATCGGAATTGCAGGGCTTGCCATTATGCTGGCGGCATCGTGTGCACTGAGGGCCGTTACGGGCATGGGCCTGTTCGTATCTTTTGCCGCGGCGGGCGTGCCGTATCTCGAAACGACGTTTCTCTGTATGCTGCTTATCCGCCGCTGGCACTCGCCGAAAAACATTTACGGCTGTGTCGTGATCTCAGCAGGCGTCAGTGCTGCCATGTTCGGCGGCATAGATATTCTTGAGTGCTGTTGCGCCGGGCTATGCAGATCCGTGCTGTCCGGGGTGCTTCTGATATCGGCCGGACTGACGGCGGTCGAGGTATGCGGATATATCAGAGAAAGTGAGGAATTACAATGGAACTTGTGTTAGACTGTGTGTCGAAGCAGTATCAGAATATCATAGCTGCCGATAGGATCACGCTGAAGCTCGGCGTCGGTGTGACGGGTCTTCTCGGGGCGAACGGTGCTGGAAAGACAACGCTCATGAGGATGATCTGCGGAATCTTAAAGCCTACAAGCGGGTCGATCTCCTTCGACGGAACAGATGTGTCAGAAGAATTATTCAGGGATGCTTTGGGCTATCTCCCGCAGAATTTCGGCTATTATCCGTCCTTTACGGGCAGAGATTTCCTGCTGTATATCGCCGTGTTAAAGGGTCTTGACAAAAAAACCGCTAAAAGGAAAAGTGCAGAACTCTTAAAGTCTGTTAATCTCGAGGAAGCCGCGGACAAAAAGATCCGGACATATTCCGGCGGCATGAAGCAGCGGCTCGGCATCGCGCAGGCGCTGCTTAACGACCCGAGAATCATTGTCCTGGACGAGCCGACCGCCGGGCTTGACCCGAAAGAAAGGGTTCGTTTCAGAAACATGATCGCGGAGCTCGGAAAAGAATCCGTTGTTCTTCTCTCTACTCATATTGTCTCCGACGTGGAGCATATCGCCGACCGTATCCTTATGATGAGGGACGGACAGATTATCTGGGACGGCAGTAAAGAAAACACTCCCGACGACCTGGAGGGCTTTTATCTAAAAGAGTTCGGAGGTGTGGAGGATGAATAACCTCGGAGCCATGTACCGGTTTGAGGTGCGGAAGATACTGTGCCGCAAAATAACCGCCATAGCGATGATCGCGCTGATCCTTCTCATGGTCGCCATGAATATCGGAGAATACGCGGCCGGCACGAAGATTGTCAACAAGGAAGAGGATATTCTGGTCGGCCGGGCCGTTGATGACAAAATGCTGGATGAGATGCGCACCGCGGTGGAGCCGAAAACCATCACCATGGACGACGGGACGCAGATCACTGTCGGAATAGGTGTCAACGACCCCGCGTATCAGCCCCTGATGGACTATCTTACAACAATCGGCGGGAATATTGACAAGGCGTACAACATGACCGAAGCTGACCTTGATAAGAGATTCGGCAGCGTGATTGACGAAATCATTCGGGATCAGCATTTGACGGCTTCGGAACTCGATTACTGGCAGTCAAAACGCGCGCAGTCGCCGATGCCGCTCACCTACGGCAAAATTCAAAACGGCTGGGGAGATTCGGTCTGCATCATGTATGTTGTGGCCATTCTTTCCATGATATCCATCGCCGCCACTCTTTCCGGCGTTTTCAGCGATGAGGCACAGCTCCATACAGACGCGCTGATATTCTCCTCACGCAACGGAAAGAAAAGGCTTGTGACGGCAAAGCTGCTTGCCGGGATCACCGTGGGGATGCTCGAAACGCTGCTGATCCTTCTCGCCTGTGTCGGAACGGATTTCGCCATTTCCGGCTTCGGCGGTGGCGAAACATCGGTGCAGTTTTTCGTCGGGCCGACAGACATGGACATGAAAATAAGCACCGCCTTTTGGATATACACAGGGATTATGCTCGTGATCGGACTGCTGATGAGTGTCTTTGCCATGTGCCTTTCACAGGTCTTCCGCAACTCGGTCGCCGTGATTGCCTCCATGATGGTATTATGGCTTATCAGCATGCTGAATCCGCCGTACAGTTGGAGACTGATTTCGCAGGCATGCAGCTATCTGCCCGTCACGTTTCTCGGCGGCTGGACGTTCTCGGATTACCGAATGGTGCATCTTTTCGGCCGTCTGTTCACAATTCTTGAGACGGCACCGGTCGTGTATCTTGTTTTTACCGCCATCCTGGGCGGACTGACTAAAATCAGCTATGAAAGATACCAGGTGACCAAATAAGACTAAGGGCTATGCTGCTTGCTTTTTCCAAATCTAACGATTGTCCCTGTTTTGTTAAAATCGCAATCTTTAGCCAT